>CABRZC010000001.1 GCA_902475375.1 uncultured Collinsella sp.
GGCCCTTCTTGCAGACGCACCGCTTGTTGAGGGAGATACCCTTATCTTTGTCGACGAGATTCAGGAGTATCCGCAGATTGTCACGCTTATGAAGGCATTGGTCGAGGACGGGCGCTTTAGCTATGTCTTCTCGGGGTCTATGCTTGGGACCGAGTTTAGGGGAATCTCTTCTTTTCCGGTAGGGTATGTCGAGCACATTGTTATGCGGCCGATGGATTTTGAAGAGTTTTGTTGGGCAAACAGCGTCAGCGAGAATGTGCTTGCAGGAATTCGCAGCCGCCTTGTCGAAAGGCGACCCGTCGAAAACTATATTCATGAGGCGATGCTCAAGAACTTTAGAGCCTATATCGTTTGCGGCGGCATGCCGGAGGTCGTTCAGAACTATATCGATTCGGGTTATTCGCTCGTGAGAACGCGTGAGCTTCAAATTCAGCTAGTCGATCAGTACAAAAGTGATATCTCTAAATATGCATCGACTCGAGCGTTTAACGTTCGCTCGATTTTCGAGCAAATTCCGGTTCAACTTGAGGCGGAGTCTCATCGCTTTGTTGTTTCGTCTCTGGGAGAGGGGGCTCGTCTTCAAAAATACGAGCGGGATTTCCTATGGCTGGTGAACGCGGGCGTTGGAGTGATGGTTCCCCAGGTGACGGAGGCACGGAGTCCTCTCAAGAGGACGGAGAAAGCGACAGCTTTTAAACTATACGAGTCTGATACAGGAATGCTCGCATCGCGATATCCCGGCAGCACGGCACGCGCCGTCTATCTTGATATGAAAACCCCCAACCTCGGCGGCCTCTACGAGAACGTGGTCGCGCAGGAGCTTGTTGCTCTCGGGGCGGATGCGTGGTACTACCAGACACGCGAAGTCGGCGAAGTTGACTTTGTGGTCGAGGGCACCAGCGGGCATGTTGTCCCGATCGAGGTCAAATCGGGCAAGAAGGTTCGAGCGCATACGGCGCTCGACCGTCTGATGAGTGTGAGCGAGTACAAAATTCCCGAGGCCGTTGTGTTAAGCCGCGAGAACCTTAGCAAAGAGGGCAAGGTCCTGTACGCCCCAATTTATATGACATTCTGTCTCGATGAGTTTATGGAAAAGGACGACCCCAACAACGATTTCTCGTTTGCGCCCATATCTCTCTAGATCATCCAAATCCACAATCCAGTCCCTTCCACGCCCAAAGTAACGCGCCTTTCGCGGCAAAGTCGCGAAACAGCGACCGGGACGAAAGAACCCCCGCCGCACGTAGTGCGCAGCGGGGGTTCCTTCATGTCCAAGGACGTCCGCGAAGGCCAGCCCTCAGATCCTGCGGTGGGAGACCTAGGCCTCGTTGTACACCGTCTTGAGCTTCAGCAGGTGAGCGTAGCGGTCCATAGCGGCCTGCTCGTTCTCCTTGAAGAGCTCCTCGGCGCGCTCGGGGAAGGAACGCGTCAGCGAAGCGTAACGGGCCTCGTTCATCAGGAACTCCTGATAACCGCCCGCGGGCTCCTTGGAATCGAGCGAGAACTTCTTGCCGGCAGCAGCCTCGGGGTTGAAGCGGAAGAGGTTCCAGTAACCGCACTCGACAGCCTTCTTCATCTCGGCCTGGCAGTTCTGCATGCCACCCTTCTTGATGGAGTGCATCTCGCAGGGGCTGTAGCCGATGATGAGGGACGGGCCGTCGTAGGCCTCGGCCTCGTGAATGGCCTTGAGGGTCTGAGCCGGGTTGGCGCCCATGGCGACCTGCGCCACGTAGACGTAGCCGTAGCTCATGGCGATCTCGGCCAGGGACTTCTTCTTGGTCACCTTACCGGCAGCGGCGAACTGAGCAACCTGGCCCAGGTTCGAGGCCTTGGAGGCCTGACCGCCGGTGTTGGAGTAGACCTCGGTGTCGAAGACGAAGACGTTGACGTTGTGGCCGGAAGCCAGGACGTGGTCCAGGCCACCGAAGCCGATGTCGTAGGCCCAGCCGTCGCCGCCGAAGATCCAGAAGGACTTCTTGGTGAGGTAAGCCTTGTCGGCGAGAATTGCCTTGGAAGCCTCACAGCCGCACTTCTCGAGCTCGGCAACGTAGGCAGCGGCAGCGGCCTTGGAGGCCTCGACATCGTTGATGGAGTCGAGCCAAGCCTGGCCGGCAGCCTTGATCTCATCAGACGGACCATCGGCAGCGATGATGTCCTGGGTAGCGGCAATCAGCTTGTGCTGAACGGCCTCATAGCCGACGGCCATGCCCAGACCGTGCTCGGCATTGTCCTCGAACAAGGAGTTGTTCCACGCCGGGCCGTGACCGTCCTTGTCCTTGCAGTAAGGAGCGGTGGCAGCGGGGTTGCCCCAAATGGAGGAGCAGCCGGTGGCGTTGGAAATGAACATGCGGTCGCCGGCGACCTGGGTCACCAGACGTGCATAGGCGGTCTCGGCACAGCCGGCGCAGGAGCCCGAGAACTCCAGGTAGGGCTGCTTAAACTGGCTGCCCTTGACGTTGGCCGCAATGAGTTCTTTCTTCTCGGAGACGTTCTCGACCATGTAGTCCCAAATGGGCTGCTGGTCTATCTCCTGCTCGGCGGGAACCATCTCGAGGGCACCCTTGGGGCAGACCTTGGCGCAGTTGGTGCAGCCCATGCAGTCGAGCGGGGACACGACGATAGCGAACTTCATGCCCTTGGCCTTGGGGCCCATAGCGTCGAGCATGCGGGTAGCCTCGGGCGCGGCGGCAGCCTCGTCCTCGGTCATCGCGAACGGACGGATGGTAGCATGCGGGCACACATAGGCGCACTGGTTGCACTGGATGCACTTGGTCTCGTCCCAGTGGGGAACGACGACGGCGACGCCGCGCTTCTCGTATGCGGAGGCGCCCAGCTCAAACTGGCCGTCGGCGCAACCGACAAAGGCGGAAACAGGCAGGCTGTCGCCATCCATGCGATCGATGGGCTCGAGCAGGTTCTTGACCTGCTGGGCGATGGCGGACTTGGTCTCGTCGGAGAGCTCGACGGGGGCAGCATCCTCGGCGGTTGCCCAGTCGGCCGGAACCTCGAACTTACGGAAGGCGGTAGCGCCGGCATCGATGGCCTTGTGGTTGGCGTCGACGATGGCCTGGCCCTTCTTCATGTAGGACTTGGTGGCCGCGTCCTTCATGTACTGCAGGGCGTCCTCGGCGGGCAGGACCTTGGCCAGTGCGAAGAAGGCGGACTGGAGCACCGTGTTGGTGCGCTTGCCCATGCCGACCTTGGCAGCCAAGTCGATAGCATCGATCAGGTAGACGTTGACGTTGTTGTTCGCGATGTAGCGCTTGGCCACGGCGGGCATGTGCTCGGCGAACTCCTCGTCGCTCCACTGGCAGTTGACCAGGAAGGTGCCGCCCGGCTTGACGTCGCGGACCATCTTGAAGCCCTTGACGATGTAGCTGGGATTGTGGCAGGCGACAAAGTCGGCCTTGGTCACGTAGTACGGCGAACGGATCGGGGAATCACCAAAGCGCAGGTGCGAAACGGTGACGCCGCCGGTCTTCTTGGAGTCGTACTGGAAGTAGGCCTGGACGTACTTGTCGGTGTGATCGCCGATGATCTTGATCGAGTTCTTGTTGGCGCCGACGGTACCATCGCCACCCAGACCCCAGAACTTGCACTCGATGGTGCCGGGGGCGGCGGTGTTGGGCGCATCCTCGGCCTCGGGCAGGCTCAGGTTGGTCACGTCATCGACAATGCCGATGGTGAACTCGCGCTTGGGCTCGTCCTTCTTAAGCTCCTCGAAGACAGCGAACGCGGACGCGGGAGGCGTGTCCTTGCTGCCCAGGCCGTAACGGCCGCCGACGACCTTGATGCCCGTCTTGCCGGCCTCGTAGAGAGCGGAGACGACGTCCTGGTAGAGCGGCTCGCCGATGGAACCTGGCTCCTTGGTGCGGTCCATGACGGCGATCTTCTGGACGGTCTCGGGGAGAACGTCGACAAAGTGCTTGATGGAGAACGGACGGAACAGGCGAACCTTGACCAGGCCGACCTTCTCGCCGTGAGCGTTGAGGTAGTCGATGACTTCCTCGAGCACGTCGCAGAAGGAGCCCATGCACACGACGACGCGATCAGCATCGGGAGCGCCATAGTAGTTGAACAGGCCGTAATCGGTGCCGAGCTTCTCGTTGATCTTCTTCATGTAGCCCTCGACGACGGCGGGAAGCTCGTCGTAGACCTTGTTGCAGGCCTCGCGGTTCTGGAAGAAGATGTCGCCGTTCTCGTGGCTGCCGCGGGTATGCGGGTGCTCAGGGTTGAGCGCGTGATCGCGGAAAGCCTGGACGGCGTCCATGTCGCACATCTCGGCAAGATCCTTGTAGTCCCACATGGCGACCTTCTGGATCTCGTGGCTGGTGCGGAAGCCATCGAAGAAGTTAAGGAACGGGGTCTTGCCCTCGATGGCGGCAAGGTGAGCCACCGGCGAGAGGTCCATGACCTCCTGGACGTTGCCCTCGGCGAGCATGGCGAAACCGGTCTGGCGACAGGCCATGACGTCGGAGTGATCGCCAAAGATGTTCAGGGCGTGCGAAGCGACGCAACGCGCGGAGACGTGGAAAACGCCCGGGAGCTGCTCGCCCGCGATCTTGTACATGTTCGGGATCATCAGGAGCAGACCCTGAGAAGCCGTGTAGGTGGTGGTCAGAGCACCGGCGCCCAGCGAACCGTGAACGGTACCGGCTGCACCTGCCTCGGACTCCATCTCGACGACCTTGACCGGGGTGCCGAAGATGTTCTTGCGACCCTGGGCCGCCCACTGGTCGACATGGTCGGCCATCGGGCTGGACGGCGTAATGGGATAGATTCCCGCTACCTCGGTGTACGCATACGAAACATATGCGGCCGCCTCGTTGCCGTCCATAGACTTAAACTTACGCGCCATATACCCCTCTCCTCTCATATAGGTATACAGGCCCCGGCGATCGCCGGGATGTTGGCGTGATGGGATTTACGCTGTTGCTTCCAATCATCTGGCAGGCAGGCTCAGCAGCAGGTACGTGGCGTGGAGAGAAGACATGCCGAGGCGAGGAGGGCTGCACGCACTCCACAGGCCCAGCTGCCCGTCTTGCACATGACCGAGCGCCGCAAAGGCCGCATACCGGATGCTCCCGGGCACGCCCCGGCGATGGGAGGCGCCCGCAACGGAAATCCGCATGCGGGTTTATTGTACCCCGCCGTCAAGTGTAATTTCGGCAAATATAGGCGGGCGGTAAAGGTTTACCTTAGGTGACTGCCAAGGGGCGAGATGGCCCCTCGGACGGAAAAGTCGCAGCCTGCATCGAGAGTGGATAATCTCCCACTTTTTGCCTGTATCTTGACCAAAAGTGGGAGATTATCCACTCTCATGGGTTGTGCGTCCGAAAATCCTCTCTCGTGCGTCCGGAAATCCACTCTCGTTTCTCTATCGCCGACCACACGGCAGTTGCGGTGAAATGGGGACTGTTTTTGCCGGTCGCGGCCTTAAACAGTCCCTATTTCACCGCAACTTATTTAGGAGATGAGTTAGAGAGCGCCGAGGAGGATGGCGTAGGTGGTGGATTCGCCGAGCCTGAGCTCGTCACCGGGGTTGAGCTGAGCGGAGCGGCCGGGCTCGACCTGGGTGCAGACGTTCGTCGCGCCGTTTACCACCACGGTTCCGTTGGTGGACGACAGGTCCTCGACGTACCAGGCACCCTGGTCGTCGCACCACACGCGGGCGTGACGAGCCGAGACGTCATCGCCGACATCGGTGACATCGCCCTCCCCCGTTGCCAGCGCACCGATCTCCACGCCCGCCTCACTCGGCTGAATCCAGCGCGGGGCACTGACCACATAGCCGCTTTGTACGCGAAGCAGGCCCAGCGGGTGCGCAGGCGCTGCCTCGTGCTCGCCCGTGACCGTCGAGGCGCTCAGCGAACGCGGGGTCGACGTAGCGCCGCCGCACGTCGCATGCGCATAGTCGATGGCATAGGTTACCGACGATCGAACATCTGCCGAGCAACCGACGGCGACAAACAGCACCAGCACGGCCTCGGCGCGCTCGGCGGGCATAAGCTCCGCCGCCTGCGACAGGCGCTCGAGCGCATTGCGGTAGAGGTTCGTATCCTGATGGCATTCCTCGAGCGCCCGCACCATGGGCTCGCCAGCGGGTCCGCACACCATGTTGGTCACCGCCATGGCATTCATGGGATTGCGGCGACGCAGGGCCAGATGCGACATGATGCGCGCGGCCGAGGTACCGTAATCGGCAAAATAGCGCTGCTGGAGTGTTCCCACCGGAGCGCGCACGATAAAACGCGAGACCCAGGAGCGATCGGCGGCGCGGCTCTGGGGGCTGCGGCCATCGGCCAGTGGACGGCTCGAAAGCACCAGGCCGCATAGCTCGATATGGCTCAGGTGCGCTGCGCGTTTAAAGATGTCGAACATGGCTCCGCACGGGGTGAGCTCGATTTGAGATGCCATGGCCTAGACCTCCTTGGTCGTTGAACTCATATCGGACGATGCCTCGGTCGCCCCGACAAAGGCGCGAGCCGCCGCGGCCCCACCGGCAAGCGGTGTCGCCGTCTGGGTTTTTGCGCGTCGCGGCGCCGCGACGGGAAGCTCGAAGGCAAAGCCCATCGCCAGCAAAAACCATACGAGCGCGTATGTTGCAACGAGGGCGGCGACAAGGCCGCTCGCTACGGCGCGCTGGGAAAACGCGGCGCACGCAACCGCCACCAGCACCGGGACCTCGCAGGCAGAAAGCGCCAGTACGCCATGCAGGAACCCCGTGCGACGATCGTGCGCCATGGCGCCGGCGGCAATACCCGCCATGCCCGGCAGCGCCAGCGCGAGCGCGGCAACGATACCCGGCAGCGTACCGGGCCACGAAATGTACCCCACGGCAACCGTCGCACGAGCACCAGACGCCAGCAGTGCCGCCGACACCACCACAACGGCCCATACGAGGCCGCAGGCAGACGCAGCGCCGATCATCGCAGCGCGACGGACCACGCGGCCGGACGCGTCCATGGGACAGGGCGTGAGCGGCTCGCCGCGAAGCGAGCGACCGACGTTTTGCGCGTAGTGGTCGCAAAACGTCGTAAGCGCCGCCTCCACCGCGGCGGGCTCGGGACGATCGCCCTGATTACACGACAGGCAGGCCATCACCACATCGAACAGCTGAGCGTCGACAAACGCCAGCGCATCGCGCAGATCCTCGGAATTTGGATCGAGCCCCAGCTGCTGAGCCTGTTCGGCCGCGGCAAGTGCCACATCGGGCTCGCGTCGCAGCAGTTGCGTCAAGTCGCAGCCGGGCGCGTGGGCGCCGACGGGATAATCGGGCAGCGTATCCATCTTGAGACGATAAGGGCTGGCGATATCGCGCGTCTTTTTGCGCGAGCCCGAAGTACCCGACGTGCCCGGCGCTACTTCGTACGGCGCGACACCGGCGATGAGCTCATAGACCGTGCTCGCCGCGGCATACACGTCGATTGCCGGCGACATGCGCAAAACGCGCAGGTCGGCAATATCGTCGGTGAGCATCTCGGGCGGAGCGTAGGCAACCGTCGCGCGACGCAACGTGGCGTAGCGCTCTGTAAAGGACTCCCTGCCGCCGGTTCCCGCCACCGCAGAGGCGGGCTCGAGCGCCAGCGACGAGCCAAAATCGATGAGGCACAAATCGAACGTGCCTTCGGCAAGCTGTCGGTCGAGCGGCAGGCGCGCCGTGCGCACCATAATATTGGCCGGCGAGATGTCGCGATGGACGAACCCCTCCCCCACCAAGCTCATGCGGCAGAGCAGATCGAACAGGTCGCGACCCAGGCGCGCCGCCACGAGCGGCGACAGACGCCCGGCATCGTCCACGGCAAGGCGTGGGCGCAGGCGAGCGAGCGTCTCGCCCTCGACCCACTCCATGACAATCGCGGGCACGCCGTCGACCTCGCCCCACCCGTACAAGCGGGGAAAGCCCTTAAGGCCCGAAAGGGCACGATGGCATTCATATTCCTCGCGAAACGCCGCCTTGAACTTGGTGACCAGCGCCTCGTGGGCGACATCGTCATCAAATTCGTCGCGCGTTGGCAAGATGAGCTGCTTGAGCGCCACGGCCTCGCCCTGCGCGTTGACGGCACGCGTCACACGGCCGATACCACCACGGCGCATGGTGGCGTCATCGGCAAATAGCATCGTAAAACGGCGAAGGTAGGCGGGAAGCTCGTCCGTGCCCAGGGCGACGGCCGGCTCAAACCCGTCGACGCGCGCCAGGCGCAGGCCCACCATGGGATCACGGTTGAGCGACTGGGCTGCCGCAGAAGCGAGATCGTTCGTCATAGGGCGATCGCCGCCAGGCTATTGTTGAAGTTGTTAAGCGCAATGTCATCATCGCCGTAATGCCCCACCCATTGGCACAGGTTGGTGTAGCAGCCCCATAGGTTGGCGTACTGCCGATACCACTTTGAGTGGGGAGAAAACGTTTGCCGGCCAAACTCGGCACGGATGACAAACATATCGTTGGCCAGGCTATCGCACGGCCCGGTATCGCCTGTTGCGTTATAGGTCGAGACCGCGCTATTTGCCCGAGAGACATAGCCGTCGAGCATATTGCACTTGGTCACGAGCCAGCTGTGTATGCTTTCCTCCTCGGCGGTCGAAAGGCCGCTGGAGCTTGTATTGCCACCGGTGTTGCCGCCCGTCAAGCTGTCGCCCCCAGACCCGCCGGAGGCGGAGCCCGAACCGGAGCCACCGCTCGAGTTCGACGAATCGGAGCTGGAGCCAGACGAACCGGAGCCGCCAGGTTTCCCCGACTGCTGCGTATCCTGACCCTTTTGCTGCTCGGCCTTGTTTACGACGGTCGAAACGCTGTTATCGGAAAGGTGATGGATGATCTTGGTGTTGGTGAGCACGATGGTCTTGCCGTTGGCAAGCGTGATTTCGTTGTCCGACGCCTCGGCGCTGCCCGCGTCGTCGACACCAAACACGACGTGCGTGACTACGCTCGCCCAGGCGTATCCGGTTGTGGTGCCCAAATCGCTTTTGGCCTTGTGCCCCACGCGCAACTCGCGCGCGGTACGCGCTTGCACCATAGGTGGCACAGCCAAACCGTAGGCAGAAACGCCGGCAACGACCAGCGCCAGCGAACAGGACAGCAGCACACACGCCCGAGGCGCCAGGCCCAGCCGGCGCCGCATGCGCACCGCGGCGCCATGCTTTGTCTGAGTGCCCCCGGGCCGCATGCGTTCTCCTCCAACAAAAACACGCCGCTTAAAAGCGGCGCATTCTTTCATATCCACATTTGAGTGTATCAGCGAACCAAAAAGGTTGCGCAACGAATGGGCAAATACGAGGTGCAAGTGGACCCATCCACGCGATAAGCGGATGAAAAGCAGGTTTGTTGCACAACAAATGCATGAACACGTGCCCAATTATGAGCGCCCCGTGCGGCAGGCCGACGGGACATGCCGCGGAGCTGACGCCGCCTAGATCGCGCGGCGGGCCTCGATAGCGCGGCCGAGCGTGAGCTCGTCGGCATACTCCAGGTCACCACCCACGGGCAGGCCGCTCGCCAGACGCGACACCTCGACGCCCAGTGGCTTGATGGTGCGAGCAAGGTAGCTCGCCGTGGTCTCGCCCTCGATATTGGGGTTGGTGGCGATAATGACCTCGTGGATATCCTCGTGGCCCAGGCGCGCCAGCAGCTCGCGGATATGCAGCTGCTCGGGACCGATCTTGTCCATGGGGCTGATCACGCCGCCCAGCACATGGTAGAGGCCATGGTAGCTGCCCGTGCGCTCGATTGCCTGAACGTCGCGCGGCTCGCCCACCACGCAAATGCGAGTGGTATCGCGCATCGGGTCCTGGCAGATGGAGCACTCGTCGGCCGTGGCGTAGTTAAAGCAACGGCTGCAAAAGTGGACCTCCTGCTTAACCTCCAGGATGGCCTCGGCCAGGCGGCGGGCCTCCTCGGCATCGGCCTCGAGCAGGTAATAGGCGATGCGCTGGGCCGACTTGGGACCAATGCCCGGCAGACGGCCCAGCTCATCGAGCAGTTTTTGCAGACTGTGATTCGCACTCATATATATGCGTGTCTTAGAACGGCATGCCCGGGATGTTGAGGCCACCGGTGATGGCGCCCATCTGCTTGTTGGCGAGCTCGTTGACACCGCGGACGGCCTCGTTGACGGCAGCCATGATCATGTCCTGCAGCATATCGACGTCCTCGGGATCGAGCGCATCGGGATCGATGGTGAGGTTGACGAGCTCCATCTCGCCGTTAACGGTCACCTTGACCATGCCGCCGCCGGCAGAGGCGTCGACGGTCTGGGACTTGAGGTTCTCCTGCGCGGCGGCAAGCTGCTCCTGCATCTTGCGGGCCTGCTTCATCATCTGCTGCATGTTCATACCGGCCATGATGGCTCCTTTACGTGCGGCCGCGCGACAAGCTGCAAAGACAGCCGGGGCGCAGCGGGGCTTTCAAACTCAAAAATCGTACCACGGCGCGTGGCCAGCGAGCGGGGCGGTCACATTACCTCAGTCGATATACATGTCCTTGAGCGTGACGATTTGCCAATCTTCGCGTGCGGCGAGCTTCTTTTTTGTCGCGGCGCTCAAATCATGCTTGCAGAACAGCATGAAATGAGAGGCAGTGAACCCTTTTACCAAGCCTCGCTTGCTTTCGAGGTCGTCAATCTCTGCCGACTCGTCAAACGATTCCCTGTATTTGCACTCCCCGATCACCAGACGCTTTGACACCCGATCGGCAGCTAAAACATCGATATCATCCTGAGCCCGTTTGTCGGGATTCGTTCCCCACCACGACGACACTGCCGTTGCCGGAATTGGCAACTTGCCCTGTTTCGCCTGCTCAACCAGCCACTCGGCACACAACGCCTCAAACCGATGACCCAGGTATTCGTTCAGTTGCTCTTCTGGAAGCGCGTTGACAACTGCCTGGCCCAAACCGGCCTCGATATCGGACGAATACGGCATGACGAACCGGAACCAAAACGCATAGCACGGTTCGGAAAGCCGGTAGATTCCACGCTTGCTGGTTTCGACACTCTCGCCAAACGGAACGACCTTTTCGATAATTCCCACCGATTCCAGTGCCTTGAGATAGCGGGGCAACGTTGTCTGGGCAACACCCACGCGATCTGCGATCTGCTTTGCGCGGTTTGCACCGGCAGCCACAGCCCGCAAAATCGAGTTATACATTGCCGGCTCCTGAAACTCCTGACGAATCAGGCCCTCAGGCTCGCCATAGAGAAACCCCATGGGATCGAAGTAAAGCCGGGCCAGATTCTCCTTGAGTCCCATGCTCGAATCCAGCTGCTGCAGGTAGTACGGGACACCGCCAAAGCAGCCGTAAAATTTAAAAGCCTCATGAGCGCTCAGACCCGGAAGTATCTTGGCTGCATCCCTAAATCCAAGGTCACGCACCTTGATTTGAGCCGTGCGTCGGCCAAACAGGGGGCTTTTGCGCCCCAGCACATTGCTTTCCATAAAACCCTGATTGCTGCCGCAAAGAACGAGAAATGCGTTCGTTTCCTTGAAGGCCCGGTCGATGGCGACCTGGAAAATCGAGGGCAGCGCCTCGTTGCGCATCGCCGCATAGGGAAACTCGTCGAACACAAAGACAAACCGCTCGGTGCGCGCTCGGTCGGCGATGAAGGAAAGCGCGTCAGTCCAGGAAGAGAACCCGCCAATCGATGCGGGGAGACTGAAAAAGCTAGTGATAGCACGATTAAAATCCGCAAGGTTGTCGGCGTCGCTTTGCTCGAGAGCGGTAAACGAGAGCGTCCTTTTACCGCGGCAGAACTCGTTAATCAGCGTCGTCTTTCCCACGCGCCGACGACCGTACACGACGGCCATCTGAAATGAACGCTGCTCATAAAGGGATTCGAGTTTTGCAAGCTCTGCTTCGCGTCCAACAAACATTATGCACTCCCGAATTATGCAATGTCGAATAATTCACACTTGCATAATATCTCAAGATCTATCTAGCAGGGCCGGAACCCGGCATTTTTTGCATCCAGCTAGATAGCAAAATGCTAAACCGCCGCTCGAGGCGGCGCGCATGGCGGCCGGGTATAATTTGATTGTCAAAGACAGCAATTTGGAGGTGCCCCATGAATGCCCCCGACGCACTCCAAAATATCCGCTCAAAACACCCCGTTGCATATTTGGTTCTCTATCTCTTTGCCGGCTGGGTATTACTGGTTGTCATCACCCATGCCATAGCTTTTGGAGCAGAACTGCTGATAGCCAGCTCGGACCAGCCCGTCGTCAAATGGGAGACGACCGATGAGTGCACCGACGGAACCCGAACCGTTTACTACAACAGCCCGTCCCTCTACCAAGAGTTCAAGGTCAAGATAAAGGACTCCAAGATTGTCGATGCCGAACTGGGCTCTTTATTTACAATCGGAGCAACCGTCAACGCCGAGCAAGTCGAGTACACGGACAGCCATGCGACGTATCGTATCGACCTCAGCATCCTAGGCCGACCGTCACGCGCCTGTCTGCTCGAATGCGATATACGCGGCACCACACTACACATGTCCGAAATACAGATGCGCCCGGACAAAGAGACCTCTTCTTGAGCAGCATACCCGCCCGCACGGTTACTCCACCGGCTTGAAGATGGTGGCCTGGCCGAAGACGCTGCGGATGAGGGCTTTGGCCTCGTCCTCGGTCTGCGGGATGCTCGGGGCTGCGCCCTGATGGCCGAAGGGGCTGCCGGCGCCGGGGTTGGACTCCCAAGGGGCAGCGGGGGCGTCGTCGCTTGCGAGAGCGGACGTCGCGACTGCGGGAGCCGCGGCTGAAGCGGCAGGGCTGGGCGCGGGCGTCGCACCCGGCACGTCGAACGGAGGCAGATCGTCCCCGCCGGCATCGGCAGCAAAACCGCCGACCATGGCGTCGTCGTAGGGCACCTGCTCGGATTCCCACGGCGCAGCCTGCGCAGACGGCTGCGTCTTGGGAGCGGACGCGCGCTCGGGTGCGCGGGGCGCGGGCTCGGTCGGGAGCTCGCCCGTGGCAGGAGCGCCGGCAGGGTTGTCGGAGCGCAGCCAGGGGGCCTTAGCCAGGTCGGATGACTTGGGCGCAGGCGCGGCAGCGGGCTTGGGCGCGGGGACCGGAGCGGCCGGTTTGGGCGCAGCGGGTTCAGGCGCCGACGGGGTCGGTGCCGCCGCCGGTGCCGCTTTTGGCTGCGTCGCGCTGGTGCTCGAGGATGCAGTGGCCGCCGAGGACACGGGTTGCGGGTCCGCAGATGCCGCAGCCCGTACAGATGGAGAATGCTCCTCATGTTGAGGAGCCGGCGTGCCACCCCCATTCAGGACATAGTCGACGGTGCGACGACCGAAGACCGCACTGACTGTCGGCAAAAACACCGCCTGTGTATCAGCACGCCCGAGCATCTTGATAGCAAATGCCGTAGGGAACGAAACCGTGAGCTTAGAACCATCGTCTGCCGTAGCGCGAGCGTTCAACAGGAGAGCCGCATAAGAAGGTTGTTGGGCCTTGACGCGCTCGACGACCTCGGCCCATTTGCGCTGGAGCTCGCCGGCATCCTCGACCGCGGGGGTTTCGGCGGCGCCGGCGGCAGCAACCTGGGCGGCAGTGTTGGGCTGGAGCTTAGGTGCCGGTGCAGCGGCAGGTGCGGGAGCCGAAGCGACGGTGGGCTGGGACATCGGAGCCGGGGCAGGCTGAGGCGCAGCCGCGGCGGGCTTGGGGGTCGGCGCAGGCTGAGGCGCAGCCGCGGCGGGCTTGGGGGTCGGCGCGGGCGCAGGCTGGGTCGCCGGAGCGGCAGTGCCTCGGTCCCAGGGCATGCCACCCTGGCGCGCAGACGCAGCGGCGGGCACGGCAGATGCCACAGGAGCGGCAGCTCGGGCACCCGAGATCAGTGTCGGCTGTTGCATCGCCGCAGGTGCAGCCGCGACAACCGCAGGCGCGGCACCTGCAGCAGCCACGCTCGCCGGCACCGCGGCGTTGGCGACCATGACCTCCAAGCGCGCCACGCGCTCGGCCAGGGCCTCAATGGTCAGATCGGCCTCGGGACGTGCCAGGCGCGTGCAGGCGATCTCGAGCACCAGGCGCACGTCACTCGCGCCCCTCATCTCCAGCGCGGCATCGTCGAGCACCGTCAGCACGCGGGCCAGACGGTCGGCCGGATGCTCGCCAAAGGCAGCAGCCTCGGCAGCAAGCGCCTCGGCCTGCTCGGCCCCGCCCTCAAACAGCTCGGCACGGGCACCGGCAACGCAGGCCACATACACGTCGCGCACATGCGCCACCAGGTCGCGCGTCAGCTCAAGCAGGTCATTGCCCTCCTCGACCTGTGCACGAATGAGCCCATAGAGCTCAGTAATATCACGCTCGGCGATGGCGCGGGCAAACTCGCCCAGAATCTGGTCCGAAACCTCGCCCAAAAGCGAGCGGGCATCGTCCGCATGCACGGCGCCGTTGCCAAAAACGCTCAGCTGCTCCAGCGTGGAGAGCGCGTCGCGCATGCCGCCCTTGGCATGGCGCGCCACGATGGCGAGCGCCTCGTCGTCGTAATCGAAGCCCTCCTGCTCGCACACGTAGGACAGGCGATGCTCGATATCCTCGTTGCCGATGCGGTGGAAATCGAAGCGCTGGCAGCGCGAGAGGATGGTCTCCAGAATCTTTTGCGGATCGGTAGTGCACAGCACAAAGATCACGTGTGCCGGCGGCTCCTCGAGCGTCTTGAGCAGCGCGTTGAACGCCGCCGTCGTGAGCATGTGAACCTCGTCGATGATATAGATCTTGTACTTGCCGCGCACCGGGGCAAAGTTGACGGAGTTGATGATCTCCTCGCGCACATTGTCCACGCCCGTGCGGCTTGCGGCATCGAGCTCGTAGACATCGGGGTGGTTGCCCTCGGCGATGAGCTCGCACTCCTCACAGGTGCCGTCGGGCATGCAGCCGCTTGCGCCCTCGGCGCGCGCCGCCTCGGCATTGCGGCACAGCAGCGCCTTGGCAAGGATGCGCGCCATGGTGGTCTTGCCCGTGCCGCGCGGTCCGCAGAACAGGTACGCGTGGGACAGGCGTCCCTCGGTGATGGCGTGCTCGAGCGTCGAGACGATATGCTGCTGGCCCACCACGGAGTCGAAGGTGAGCGGGCGATACTTTCGGTACAACGATTCCATGGGTGCTCCCCCGGGTATACTGAGTCTTGTTGCCGCGACGGCCATGCGGTCGCACGGCATACTGCATTCATAATAACCCGTACGGCGAGCCCGCCGCGATAGGAGTCCAAAGAGCATGGCAGACGCAGAGAGCAACCTCGTTCCCTCCGAAGCAGCCGACCAGGTCGAGGTCGCGCTCGAGAAGCAGGCCGCAGCCGACGACGGCATCCTGTACCTCAACGAGTACCAGTACGAAAACGATCTAGTCACCGACTTCGCCCGTCTGGTCGCCTCGCCCAGGCGTCGCGGTTCGCTGTATGTCGCCGCGGCAATTGCCGCACTCATCGGCATTGGCATGCTGGTGGCCGGCGGCAACTGGATCAAGTTTGGCGTCGTTCTGATCGTATTCGGCGCCTTTTTGGCCTGGTGGAGCAAAAACCTGCACCACACGCTCGCCCGTGACTTTATCGACGCCGTCGAGGCCGACGAGTCCATGGGTGGCCGCTATCGCCGCGTCGCTGCCAACGAGGACGGCCTGATGGTTTGGGGCAAGAGCGGCAAGTCACAGTTCTTCCCGTTTGAAAAGCTCGACCACGTGCTCGACGGCGAGCGCATCTTTGTGGCCATGTTCGCCGACCAGGGCGTGACGATCCCCAAGGACACCTTCGTCCGTGGCGATGCCGAACAGTTTGGCCCCTTCCTCAAGGCCCGTATCAACAAAAAACTCCGCATCGAGACCAAGCGCAAGAAGATGAAGGCAGAAAAGGCCGTTGCCGAAGCCAAACAGGGCGACAAGGCCGACAAGCCCCAGGACAACAAGGGCAAGCAGCGCAAGCAGAAGAAGAGCAAGAAGAAGCGCTAAGGCCAAGCCAGACAGGCAGCCTCGCATCCCGCCATCCTCGCCATCCGCCTGAGCGTGCTACACTAGCAGCATCTATGCCACCGCGAACGGCTCGGCCCCGCGCCCGCCGCTCGCAAACGAACTTTAAACGCACGAGGGTTGGCCATGCCGCTTTTCTCGCAACATACCGCCCGGTTCTCGCCGGACGTTCCCTTGGAGGGCACTAGCTCTCGCGAGCTGCTCAAGCGGTACCAGCCGCTCGAGACGCTTGCGACCGGCGGTTTTGGCTCCATCGAGATTTGCCGCGACACGCATCTGCGCCGTCGCGTGGCCATTAAGCGCATCCCCCTTATCAACGGCGCCGGCATGCCCGCCAGCGACATCATGGACGTGCTGCGCGAGGCGCATACCGCCGCCATGCTTCAACATCCCAATATCGTGCAGGTTATCGACTTTACGCACGACACCGCCTATGCCTACCTGGTCATGGAGTATGTCGACGGTATGTCGTTGGCCGAGTTTTTGCATCGCGTGGACGGCCACTCGCTCACCTTTGACGAGGCCGCGGCCATTGCCGACGCGCTGGGTCAGGCACTCACCTTTGCCCATGCAAACGGCGTGCTTCATCTGGACATAAAGCCCGCCAATGTGCTTATCGACCATTCGGGCAATGTAAAGATCACCGACTTTGGCATGGCGCGGCTGTCGTCCGCCGGCGGCTTTGGCGGATCGCGCGGCGGCACCATCGGCTACATGCCGCCCGAGCAGCTCGATATCGAGACCGGCACGGTCGACGAACGTGCCGATGTCTTTGCCCTTGCCTGCGTGATCTACGAGGGCCTGTGCGGCAGTGCCCCCTTTATGGCGGCCACGCCTGCCGACTCGCTCGACCGCATCATCGGCGGCGCCACCTATCCCAGCGAACTGATCCCTCACTTTCCCCCGGGGGCCGAGGCGGCGCTCATGAGCGCTCTCTCCCCCATGCCGCAAGACCGCCCCGATAGCATCGAGGCATTCTGCGACCGACTCCTTGCCGGCTTGGGGAGCGTGCGCGAAGGCCGTCGCAGCTTGGAGCAGATGGTAGGCGAGCTTTCGAATGACGAGTGCGCGGCAGATGATATCGAGCCATCGAGCTACGAGGATGACACCGTCGAGGTCGACCCCGCACTTGGCTGGGCGGGCACGCGCTGGGGCCGCGCACGCAATTACACCATGCGCGGCATCTCGGCGCTCTCATGCGGAGCCTTCAGCTTTTTGCTTATGCAGACAGCCGGCGTCGCGACGCTTCCCGGGCTGGTCGTGGCGGCCGTCGCCATTGGCGCGGCGGCAGGCTTGGCCCCGCAGATTGGCTCGGCCATCTCGGCCGTGGGCTTTTTGGTGCTCATGGCCAACGCCACCATGCAGGCGCAGGGCATCCTGTCGATGCTGCCGGTCGCGGTCATTTTTGCCGCTGCCATGTCCGGTTGGTGGATTGCTTGGGGACGCACCGAGGCGGCTGCGAGCGCGACGCTCACCTGCGCGCTTGCGCTTGGCTGTCTGACCGGCAATACCTTCCTGGCAGCTGGGGTCGCCGCCGGCGTCGCGTCATTTTGGCTCGGCCCGGCAAGCGCCGCCGCGGCAACGGGCATGGGCGCGCTTTTTGCCCGTCTGGCCACGGTCGCGCTTTCAGCCGGAGGCGTGCTGGGGCTCGGTAACGTTGCCGCAGCGCTGGGAGACCCGCTCCTTTGGGCTGCCTTTGTGCTGGTCGCGGCAACTGCCGCAGCGTCATCCGCACTGCTCAATGCCCATGTCAAGCGTGCCGATCAGGGCTCAAACCTTGCCGCAATCGCCGCCATAGCTGTCACCGGTATCGGCTGCGCAGCGGCGTCCTGTCTTGCACACCATATGGAAATTGCCAGCCTTGCAGCCGCGGTCATCGCCAAGGCGGCGGTTGCGGGAATCCTATCCTCTATAATCGTTGGGATATGCCTATATTTGCTCGGATACCAAAGAACCTATACGGAGAGTGATCTTTCGTGAACTTCCTGAACATCTTCGAGGACCACGTGGCCAGCATCTTCGGTGCCACCCGTGCCCCGTTCTCCTTTAAGAAGCTTGCCAAGCAGGCCGCTCGCGACATGGAGGATCAGACTCTGGTGATTAACGGCGTCAACACGGCGCCGGCACTCTATACCATCCTTATCGCCGCCGACGACGATCCCATGCTCGCCCCGTTCTACCCCGAGCTTTCGCGCGAGGTCCGCGAGTTCGTGAAGGCGCAGGCCGAAAAGCGCCGCTATGTCTTTGTCGGCGAGCCCCTCGTGCGCTTTATGATCGATCCGCAGCTGCGCGCCGGCAAGTTCTCGGTCTTTGCCGAGAACGTCGATGCCCCCACGCTCGGCCGCCTGTACGAAGAAGAGCGCGCCTATCAAAACGGCCTGGGCCAGAACAACTCCGCGGCAAGCCGTGCCGCCAGCGCCCCGCGCGCCGGCCAGCAGCAGTTTGCTGCCCCGCAGCAGCAGCGCCCCGCCGCCATGCCCCAGCAGCAGCCGACGCCTCGCGCCGCCGCTCCCGACCCGCTTGCCGTGGCAGACCCCTTCGCGCCTAGCGTCCCCGACCCCGCCGCAGCACCCATCCCGGTGCCGCAGACCGTCTCGCGCGACGCGCTTGCCGGCATGGGCGGAGCCGCCGCGACCGGTGCCGCCGTGGGCCTAGGCGCCGCAGCCGGCATCGCCTCCAACATGGCGAGCACTCGCGCCCCGCAGCGCCCGCTCGCCCAGCTCGTCGACGTCGTGAGCGGCGAGAGCCATAGCATCACCTCCGCACAGGTAACCATCGGTCGCGAGCGCTCAGTTTCCGACATTGCCCTGCGCGACCCCAACGTGTCGCGCCGCCACGCCCAGCTCACCTTTACGGGCTCGGATTGGTCGATCGAGGACCTCAATTCCACCAACGGCACGCTCGTCAACAACCGCCGCATTACGCGCTGCCCGCTGCGCAACGGCGATCTGCTGACGTTTGGCCTGAGCACCTTTGAATTTAGGGGATAGTCGCTTATGAACATCGATATCGTCCTTTTTGCAGGCCGCATCGTCTTGGTCGCCCTGCTCTATATCTTCCTGTTCGCCGTCATGAAGACCGGCGTGGGACTTGTGCGCGGGCAGCGCCGCGACTCGGCTATCTGGACGATTGATGTGGACAAGGGTCCGCGCGGTATCCGCGGCATCCACGTAGACATGCTCGGCCCCGTCATCGTCGGTCGCTCGCCATCTTCGGACATCTGCATCAACGAACCGTTCGTCTCGGCCTCGCATGCGCGCTTTTCGTTGCAGGGCCCGGCGCTCATCATCGAGGACCTCAACTCGCTTAACGGCACGCTCGTCAACGGCCGCCAGCTCGTGGAGCCCGCGACGCTGCGCGAGGGCGACGAAGTCCAGATTGGCGACGTGGTCATGAAGGTGAACCGTCGATGATCGACGAGGAGAACAAGTCCGCAACTATGACCGAGGCGCCGGCTGCCGCCGCAGCTGCGCCGGCCCACGCCGCTCCGGCGGACTCCACACCCGTGGAGCCCGAGGACACCGTGTTCTCCCTGCCTCTTTCGCATGTAACGCAAGAATATCCGACGCTGACCGACGACGAGGATGCCGAGGACAACGCTGACGGCGGCACCGCCCCCATCGGCGTGCACGCCGCTGCCGAGCAGCCCGCGGTCCCGCAAGACATGCCCGCGCCGGCTCACTTTGCCGAACCCGTCGCCACGGCGATTACCGAGAGCTCCGCGGTATTTGCGGCTCCCGAGCCCGCGGCACCGGTGTTTCCCGTAGCGCCGGCACCCGCCGCAGCGCCCGAGTCCGCATCTGCACCGGAACCCGCGGCGGCGCCCTCCCCCGCGGACGCATCGGCGCCCGAAGCCATGCAGTCTGTAACCGAAGACGTACCCGCAGCAACGACGGAGGATGTCTCCCAATCCCACGGCACGCCCGCGCCCGCGCACTTCGCGACGCCCGAGTCTGCAGCCGTCGCCCCGCAAGACGACGAGCCTGTCGACCGTACAACCGAAGAGCCCGCCACGCCCAACGTCAACGACCCGAGCAACGATGCCGACACCGTCTCGCCCGGCGATACGGCCGAGATTGACGTTGCCGCCGTGGAGGCCAAGCTTAAGGACCCCGGCTCGACCATGAGTTTTGAGCCGCTGACCGACGAGCGCATCGAGACTGACTCGACCTACGACGCCGGCACGACCACGCAGCTCATGTGGGGCGCCCGCTCCGATGTTGGCTGTGTGCGCCCGCATAACGAAGACTCCTATCTGGTGCAATCGCCGCTCTTTTGCGTATGCGACGGCATGGGCGGCCACGCCGCCGGTGAGGTAGCCTCCTCCATCGCCGTCGAGACCATTGCCAAGACAGCGCCGCAGGCAGCCGACGCCGCACGACTGGCGGCCGCCGTCGAAGCTGCAAACGCCGCGGTCATCGAGGCTGCGCTCAACGGGCTTGGCAAGCCCGGCATGGGCTGCACGGCAACCTGCGCCTATATCGAAAACGACATGCTCGCCATCGCCCACGTGGGCGACTCGCGCGCCTATCTGCTCCACGAGGGCACGCTCATCCGCGTGACCCGCGACCACTCCTATGTGGAGGAGCTCGTGGACGCCGGCGAAATTACGGCAGACGAGGCTCGCGTCCACCCCAACCGCTCAGTCATCACCCGCGCGCTGGGCTCGGATCCCGCCATGTATGCCGACCACTTTACCCTGCATATCGAGGAAGGCGACCGCCTGATCCTGTGCTCGGACGGTCTTTCGAGCATGATTCCCGATAGCGATATCGAAAACATCGCCACACAGTCCTCGACCGCGCAGATTTGCGTCGACAACCTTGTTGACGCGGCACTGGTCGCCGGCGGGCATGACAACGTCACCGTGCTTGTCGTTGACCTGGTCGACGATGGCGTCATGCGCGAGGCAAAGCGCGTCCGCCGCCGCAACATCACCATTGCCACCGTACTGGGCATCGCTTTTGTGCTGGCGGCAGCCATCTGGGCCTACGCAGGCATCACCGGCTCGTACTACCTGGGCACCTACAAGGACACCGTCGCGGTCTACCGGGGCATTCCCGGCAAGCCGCTCGGCCTTAAGCTGCACTGGCTCGACAGCACGACCACCATCAAACTGTCCGACCTGCCCGAAGACACACAAAATCGCCTTAAGGCAGGTATTCAGCAGACGAGCATCGACGACGCACAGGACACCATCTCCAAGTACCGCCATCAGATCGACGAGGAGCAGACCCGTCAGGTGATCGACGCGCAAACGATCCGCAATAACACCGACCAGGGTTCGACCTCCGAATCGGATTCCGAGAATACCGCCGAACAGTCCGCCGAGGCCGAAGCCTCCGATAAGAATTAGAAAGGGAGTGCCGCTTATGAGTCGCCGTAATACCGAACTGCTCTTACTCATCGCCTCGGCGTTCCCCGTCATCCTGCTGTATGCGATGTACGTGCTCACCGCAGGCGCCGCCATCTCGTTTGAGACACTTGCCGTTCCGATCGGTCTCTTTGCCGCCTTCGCCGCGGCGCATATCGCCGTGCGCATTCTGGCACCCGGCGCCGACCCGGCCATCCTGCCCATCGTCTTTGTTCTTTCGGGCATTGGCATCACGTTTGTGACGCGCTTGGCGCCCACGCTCGCCATCTCGCAGCTCGTCATCCTGTTTATCTCGGTGGCGTTGATGGTAGGTACGCTTGCGCTGGTCAAAAACCTCGACGTAGTCATGCGCTACAAGTACACCTTTGGCATCATCGGCATCATCTTGCTGATGCTGCCCATCTTTATCGGCACCACAATCTCGGGCTCTAAACTGTGGATTCGCATCGCCGGCTTTACCATTCAGCCCGGCGAGTTCGCCAAGGTCTTTATCGTGCTGTTCCTAGCCGGTTACCTGGCCGAGAACCGCGAACTGCTCTCTATCTCCAACCGCAAGATCTTGGGTCTTAAGATTCCGCGTCTGCGCCTGCTGCTGCCGCTGTTCGCAGTCTGGGGCGTATGCCTGCTCGTCGTTGTCTTCGAACGTGACCTGGGCTCGGCCTTGCTGTTCTACACCATCTTCTTGCTGATGCTCTACGTTGCCACGGGTCGCTTCTCGTATGTCATCATCGGCCTTGTGCTCTTGGCCGTGGGGGCCGTGGGCGCTTACAAGTTCCTGTCGCACGTCCAGGTTCGTTTCCAGATCTGGGCCGATCCCTTTAAGGATGCACAGGGCCAGGGCTACCAGATTGTCCAGTCCCTCTTCTCGCTGGCCGACGGCGGCCTTGTTGGCGTCGGCATTGGCAACGGCATGGCCAACAACATCCCCGTCGTCGAGTCCGACTTTATCTTCTCGGCTATCGGCGAGGAGATGGGCCTTTTGGGCGGTGGCGCCGTTCTTATCCTGTTTATGCTCTTTGCCGTACGTGGCCTGACCACGGCAGCCCGTGCCAAGTCCGACCTTGCCGCCTTTAGCGCCACTGGTCTTACGGCCGCCATCAGCTTCCAGGCGTTCTTGATCGTTGGCGGCGTTACCCGCCTGATTCCGCTGACCGGCGTCACCCTGCCCTTTATGAGCCAGGGTGGCTCCTCGCTGCTGGCAAGCTTTATCATCGTCGCGCTTTTGCTGCGCGCCGGTGACGAGGCAACCGGTCGCGAGGCCGAGCTCACCGGCACCGGCACCATGGCCGCCATCACCGACGACCAGGTCGCCTCGGCGGCCTCCCCGGCTGGCACGCGCTTCGCCACTTCGTCTTCGCACAACCGCGGCAGCCACTCCGCCGGCTCGCGCATGCGCCGTCGCCTGCTCGACACGCCCGAATCCGGTGTGCTCGGCCGCGTGGCGCTCGCCAATCGACTGACCCGTGCCGTGCTCGCCTTTACGGCACTATTCGCCATCCTTATCGGCAACCTCACCTATGTCCAGGTCATCAAGGCCAAGGACTATCAGGACATGCCGACCAACAACCACACCATCGCCCGCTCCAAGTACATCCAGCGCGGCTCCATCATCACGTCCGACGGCGTGACGCTGGCCGAGTCGCTGCAACAGGAAGACGGCACCTACGCCCGCTCCTACCCCAACGGAAACATGGCCGCTCACGTGGTGGGCTATGTAAGCCAGCAGTACGGCACCGCTGGTGTCGAGAGCGTCATGAACGAAACGCTCACCGGCTCCAAGGATTACTCCAGCTGGGACAACGCCCTCGCGTCGCTCGCGGGCCAAAACCAACCGGGCAACACCGCCAAGCTCACCATCGACTCGCGCATCCAGACGGCTGCCGAGCAGGCACTCAAGGGCTTTAAGGGTGCCGTGGTGGTTATGGATCCGCGCACCGGCGCGGTCCTCGCATGCGCAAGCTCGCCCACCTATGACAACACCAACATCGATGCCCTGATGCAGTCGGGCGGTGGCGAGGACGGCTCCATGTACGACCGCGCCATGGACGCTCTCTATACCCCGGGCTCGACCTTTAAGGTCGTCACACTCTCCGCGGCGCTCGAAACCGGCACCGCCAGCCTTACCAGCACGTACCAGGCGCCCGGCTCCATGGATATCGGCAACGCGCCGGTCACCAATTACGCCAACGAGAGCTACGGTACCATCAGCCTGCAACAGGCCTTTGCCGTGTCGTCCAACGTCGTCTTTGGCCAGGTGGCCAACGAGATCGGCGCCAGCTCGCTCGTCCAGTTTGCCAACGCCTTTGGTTACGGCCAAAAGCTCGGTCAGGACCTGACCACCGCGGCCTCCATCATGGCCGACCCCTCGCTCATGACCGAGTGGGAGACCGCCTGGGCAGGCGCCGGCCAGCCTGTCGGCATGGACCACACGCCAGGTCCGCAGACCACCGTCATGCAAAACTGCGTGATAGCGGCGGCCATCGCCAACAGCGGCGTGGTCATGGACCCGTTCTTCGTGGCCCAGGTGCTCGCCCCCGACGGAACCGTGGTCAAGACCACGCAATCCCGCTCGCTCGGCCAGGCCGTCAGCGCCACCACGGCCGATCAGGTCAAGCAGGCCATGCTCGCGGTTGTCCAGTCCGGCACCGGCACCGATGCCCAGATTCCGGGCGTCAAGGTCGCCGGCAAGACCGGATCGGCCGAGACCGGCGGTACCAACGTCAACTCGATGTTCGTCGGCTTCGCACCTTACGATTCACCCACGGTCGCCATCTCGGTGGCCTTGGAGGATTACGACAAACACGACGTCAAGGCAGCCAAGATCGCCGGCATCGTCCTGACCGCGGCACTTGCCGCCCAAGGAGCGTGATGCCTGTGATCGAAGCGGATACTTGGGGCGCGCCGCGGCCGATGAGCTAGCGGCAAGGCGCCACGCGGTCCCAGCGGCCATAGATTTGGTACTACACACATCGTTGAGCGAATAAGTTAGTTAGGAGCAGGAATGGAACAGAGGGTCCTCGGGGGAAGATACCTCCTCAAGGATAAGGTGGGAACGGGCGGCATGGCGACCGTCTTCCGTGCGCAAGATCAGGTCCTCGACCGCACGGTTGCCGTCAAGATCATGCTGCCGCAGTATGCCGGCGACGCCACCTTCGCCGCCCGCTTTAAGCAGGAGGCCCAGGCAGCAGCAGGTCTCTCCTCCCCCTATATCGTGGGCGTCTACGATTGGGGCAAGGATGGCGATACCTACTACATCGTCATGGAGTACCTGCGCGGTACCGACCTTAAGAGTGGCATCAAGAGCCACGGCGCCCTCGATCCAAAGAAGGTCGCACAGATCGGCTCGCAGATCAGCTCCGCGCTTTCGGTCGCCCACAAGCACGAGATCATCCACCGCGACATTAAGCCGCAAAACATCATGGTGCTGCCCGACGGCAACATCAAGGTCATGGACTTTGGCATCGCGCGCGCAAAGAACAGCCACCTCACGCAGGACAACAATGTACTGGGCACCGCCCACTACGTAAGCCCCGAGCAAACGCGCGGCCAGGACCTCGGTCCCACTTCGGATATCTACTCCCTGGGCGTCGTGATGTACGAGTGCGCCACCGGTCGCGTCCCCTTTGACGGTGACGACGCCATTTCGGTTGCGCTCAAGCAGGTAAACGAACTGCCGGTTCCGCCGAGCCAGATCAACTCCGGCGTCGACGCCGATCTGGAGCGCATCATCCTCAAGTGCATGGAAAAGGACCCGTCGAACCGCTTCCAGACGGCAGACGAGCTGCGCCAGGTGCTCAACAACTACCTGTCCGGTCGCGCCGTCAACGTCTCCGAGCCCACGCGCATCATCGGTGCCGCGGGCGACCTGGGCGCCACCAAGACCCGTGAGCTGTCTGACTCCACGCGCGCTATGGTTCGCCCCGTATCGGGCGTAAGCGGACAGACCAACCCCCGCAGCGCCGTCTCGGGTTCCACCGGTTCCTACGAGGTCGATCAGCCCAAGTCCAACAAGAACAAGATTATCGCCGCCGTAGTCGCCGCAATCGCCGTGGTTGGCGTTGTGGTGGCCTTCGCCACCGGGCTCTTTGGGGGCGAGCAGGTTACGGTGCCCGATGTGCTTAACAAGGACCAGCAGACCGCTATCGAGCTGATCAAGGAGGCCGGCCTTGAGGTCGGAACTGTCGACCAGAGCTATAACGACGATGTCGACGAGGGCAAGGTTGCCGAGCAGACCCCCAACGGCAACACTAAGAAGCCCAAGGGCTCCAAGGTTAACCTGGTGATCTCCAAGGGCCCCAAGCCCTCCGAGAAAGTTGAGGTTCCGCAGCTCGTCGGCCTAACCAAGGACCAGGCCGAGGCCGCGCTGGCAAGCGTGGGCCTGAAGGGCAACGCAACCGAGGAGGCCAACGAGGCCGACGAAGGCCAGGTCTTTGAGCAGGGCACTGATGCCGGCAAGGAAGTCGAGAAGGGCACGACCATCTCGTATAAGGTCTCCAGCGGTCCTGACACCACTTCCGTCCCCGATCTGACCGACATGACCGAGGCCCAGGCACGCAACGCTCTCGACATGGCCGGTTTTGGCGTCAACGTGAGCTACCAGGAGAACGATTCCGTCACCGAGGGCACCGTCATTAGCTGGAACCCCAGCGGCAAGCAGAAGCCCGGCGCCACGATCACCGTCGTCATCGCCAAGAAGTCCGGCAAGGCCAGCGTTCCGGGCAACCTGTACGGCAAGAGCATCTCCGCCGCCGTCACCGCGCTCAACAACGCCGGATTCTACAACATCGCATTCTGCGATCAGAACGGCAACCCCGTGAGTGGCAACGAAAACGCCACCGTGACGGGCGTCTCCCCCACTGGCAAGCAGTCCACCGACAGCACGATCACGCTGACGGTTTCGGTTTCTGGCTCTGGTACTGATTCAGGCGACGATTCCGGTACAAGCAACTAGCCGGCTGCTTATTATCTGCGCAGCGAACGCCGCAAACATATTCGCTCAGAAGTGCCCGCTTGCTCCCCCGGCAAGCGGGCGCTTTGCTTTTGATGCGACCCGTTAGCATGGAACGGCGCAGCTCTAACACCAAAAGAGCCCGGCACCGTAGCGGTACCGGGCTCGATATTCCTCTGGTGCCCCCGGGCGGATTCGAAAACTCCCCCCGCGGGGAAATTGGCGACGCGGGTGTCGACGGTCCGAATCCGCCGGCGGTCCCCACAAACCAGAAACGGCGCCGCTATCGCGACGCCGTCATATTCTCTGGTGCCCCCGGGCGGATTCGAACCGTCGACACCCGCTTTAGGAGAGCGGTGCTCTATCCCCTGAGCTACGGAGGCATGTTGTACTAGTGTAGCAGATTTACTGCATCGCCATACGTCGCATGACTAGACTTCGAAGTTGCGGTGGAATAGTTCCTGTCTGAAGCATCTAAAGCCGTATTTAGAAACTATTTCACCGCAACTTATGAGGAGCTAGTTGCCTTTGTGGAAGAGGCCTTTGATGACGGAGGGGATGCTCTTGGCGCCCTTGGCGGTCACATCGATAAAGTCGGGCGAACGCACGAGCTTATCCTCGTCGACGTACTTGCGGACCGCGCGAAGCGTCTCTTTGTCGTCGCGCGTCGAAAACGTAAAGTGACCGTTGTCCTTGGTGAAGATGGCAAAACGCGTAATCTTCTTGGTGCCGCGCAAAACCTCGGCGGCAATATAGTCGACCTCGTCCCACGGGATTTGAATATAATCCTCGGGATTGCGCTCGTTATAGTACTCGAACGCCTTATTGCCCACCATCACGTTACCGTGGCTGGTAAGCCCCATCAGGCAGGTTGCCGGCGTTGCCAGATCGACCGTGCTGTTCTGAGATTGCGCCATACGCGCCTCGCCCTCCAATTAAAACAATCGGACCGCATCCAGTGTACCCACCGGGTGCGGTCCGTTTCAATGGCTCAAAAGCCCTTACCTAGCAATTCTCGGTCTTAAGCCGAAGCGTGCTTACATGAAGCCGCAGAAGCGACCGATGATGCCGACGGCGAAGAGAGCCAGGATGATGACGATCGGGCTGACCTTCTTCTTGAGGAGCTTGCAGACCAGCAGGGTCAGGCACACGGCGGCAAGGCCGGGGATGAGCTGATCGAGGTTGGCCTGAAGCGTGGTGACCTTCATCTGATCAAGGGCGGTAGCACCGACGGAGTTGTACATCGTCAGCGCTTCCTTGATACCCTCGGAACCGGAGGGCAGGCTAGCCCAGTCGATAAAGGCGCCAGCAGACTGCTTGACCGTGGAGACGATCGGGGTGAAGGAAATGGACACCCAGCGCTCGACCAGGGCACCGATGATGAACATACCCAGGATGGAAGCGCCCTCGGTGACCTTGCCCATCAGACCGCCGGAGAGGTCCTTGGCGATGGAGGAGCCGACCTTGTAGCCAAACTCCTGCGTGTACCACAGGAAAGCGTAACGGATGATGTTCCACGCGAAGAAGAACAGCAGCGGACCGACGATGCTGCCGGACATGGCCAGGGAAGCGCCCAGAGCGCCCAGAATCGGGCGAAGGGTGAACCAGAAGACGGGGTCACCGACGCCGGCGAGCGGGCCCATCATACCGACCTTGACGCCCTGGATGGCGACGTCATCGATCGGAGCACCGTTGGCGCGCTCCTCCTCGAGGGCGAGGGTAACGCCAATGACGGGGGCGGAAACATAGGGGTGGGTGTTATAGAACTCCAGGTGGCGCTTAAGAGCGGCAATCTGGTCATCCTTGCTGGTGTAGAGCTTCTTGATCGCAGGGATCATTGCGAAGCACCAGCCGCCGTTCTGCATACGCTCGTAGTTCCACGAGCCCTGAAGGAACTGATGACGGAAGCAAACCTTCTTACGGTCAGCCTTGGTGAGCTGAATCTTGTTCTCTGCCATATGTATCACTCCCCTCCTACTCGTAATCGTTCAGAATGTCGCCGAGCGGGTCGCCGGAGCCACCGCCCGTGCCGCCACCCTGCTTGGCCAGATCCTTAAGGCCAAGGTAGATGAGGGCAAGGGAGATGCCGATGAGGCCAAGGGCGATCAGCGTGAGCTGAGGGATGGCAGCAAGGACAAAGCCGAGGATGAAGAACGGCCAGGTCTCCTTGGTGGCCATCATGTTGATGACCATGGCGTAACCGACGGAAGCGACCATGCCGCCGCCGACGGCCATGCCGCCGGACAGCCAGTCGGGCATAGCGTTAAGCGCGTTGGTAACAGCCTCGGCCGGGATAACGCACAGAAGTACTGCCGGGATGGCGATACGAAGGCCCTGCATGAGGATGGCAGCGTACTGCCAGCGCTCGATGCCGGAGAAGTCGCCCTTCTCGGCGCAACCGTCCATGGCGTGAGCGATAGCGGTAGCAATGGTACGGCAGATCATGGTCAGGAACAGACCAGCGACCGACAGCGGGACGGCGACGGCGATGGCCGCGGTAACGGCCTTGGCCGAATCAGTGGCGCCGCCGTTGAGGGCGAGCACCATGATGATCGAAGAAGCGACCGAGGCCAGAGCGGCGTCAGGCGCGACGGCGGCGCCGACGTTAGCCCAGCCAAGGGCCATCATCTGGAGCGAACCGCCCAGGAGGATGCCCTCCTGAAGGTGACCGGTTACGAGACCGATAAGCGTGCATGCCACGAGCGGCTGATGGAACTGGAACTCATCCAGAATGCCTTCCATACCGGCAAGCAACGCGACAATCGCAACAAGCAGAATAGTGATTGCAGACATGTATCGGACCCTCCTTTACTATGCTTGAGCGGCCAGTTCGGCCTTAGCTTTCTTCAACATGGCGTCGAGATCCTCGGAGGCATCCGAAGGAACCTTGCGGACCTCGAACTTGACGCCCTTGGCCTTGAGGGCCTCGAGGGTCTTAACGTCGTCATCGCCCATAGCGACGGCGTTGGTGACGACGACCTTGCCCTTGGAGTGAGCCATGGAACCGATGTTGACTTCCTTGATGTCGACGCCGGCCTCGATGGCCTTGAGCAGATCCTGCGGGTTCTCGAAGAGCAGCATGGCCTTGGTGTCACCAAAACGCGTGTCCTTGACGACCTCGGCCATCTTCTTGATAGGCACGACGTTGGCATGGACTCCCGGAGGGGCAGCCTGCTCGATCATGGTCTTGCGGAGCTCGTCGTGAGCAACGCCGTCGGAAACCACGATGATGCGGTTGGGGTTGATCTGCTTGGTCCACGTGGTAGCCACCTGACCATGCAGCAGACGGGTGTCGATACGGACGTGGGCAATCTTGATATGCCCGTCGCCGATAACCGTTCCCGGAGGGATGGCGCCTGCAGGAGCAGCGGCGGCCGCAGCCGGCTTCTTCTCCTCGGGCTCCAGAGACTCGGGCTTGACGCGCACGCCAGCCTTAGCCTCAGTCACGAGATGTTTTGCGATCGCATGTGCAGTGTTCTTTGCGTCAAAGCGCTGCGAATATGCCTCGATGAGCATAGGCAGGTTGACACCGGTGACGATAGCCCAGGAATCGTGGCCCTCGATGAGCCCGCTGATCTGGTTGAACGGCGTGCCGCCCCACAGATCAACGAGGAAGAGTACCTGCTCCTGGTCCTCGAAGGAAGCGATTGCTTCCTCGACCTTAGCACGGAAGTCGTCGGGGCCCATGCTCGGCTCGAGCGAGACCACGGCCACAGACGGCTGATCGCCAAAGACCATCGAGCCCGTCTGCTTGATTCCAGCTGCCAAGTCCCCGTGGCTAGCAAGAACAATACTTACCATCACATAACCTCCTTTTTGTCTACGTAATTCCTACACGACATGAAAGGAGTATACCTGTTTGGTTTGTGGAATTATAGCTAAATCCGCAAAAGGTTGGATTATTTGTTTAAATGTCTAAGTTTGTTACAAGTTGGTTACGTTGCTGCTTTTCGACTCATTACCCGCCAAGGCGTCGCTCATCAAGCCACGCATTTTACAGATACAAGCAGACTGTTCATTAATATCGATTTTAGGCAAGCGCGAATGCGCTTGTACTGCCGCTACATTGTTCAAACAGGTATGACTTGACTATTTGCGCGACTTATGATCTACGAAACCACTCAAAAAAGTTGCGGTGGAATAGTTCTTGTTTAAGAGCCAGAAGGCTGGATTTAGGAACTATTTCACCGCAACTTATAGGGAATCCTAGACGATGTGGAGGGGGTGGGCGGCATCGACGGCGTCAAGGACGTCGGAAGGGCCGTCGGGGGCAGCGTCTGCCGGTTCCTCGTCGGGGGTCTCAATCTGCTTAATCATGACCTCCTGGCCCTGCAGCAGGTATGTCTCGCCGCTGCCGCAATGAGGGCAGGTCTTGCCGTGCTCGACTGTCGCATAGTCGCGGCCGCACGCCTCGCAATGCGTCACGGCCTCGACAGGCTCCACAATAAGCTCCGCGCCCTGCGCGATGGGCTTTTTATCTGCCGCCCAGCGCCAAGCGTCGAGCAGCAAGTCGGGAACGACGCCCGAGACCTCGCCCAGCAGCAGCGTGACGCTCGAAACGCGACTCACGCCATTGGCGCGCGCCACGTTCTCGACATCGCGAATGATGTGGTAAACGATTCCGAGCTCGTGCACTTTTAATTCCTTCCGCCGTTCTAACGAACGGCGGTCGGCTTGACGCTGCGCGAGCCCCAGACGGGCGATCTGCCTTTCAATCGTCGGGCATGGGCAAAAGCCCTATGCCCTCCTCTTTCAAGGCACCTCGCCACGCCTGGGACCCGCTCGCTGTCCAACCGTTCTCTGCGCCGTTCGCTTACTTGTTAGGTTCTTTTACTTCTTCCCGAATTTGATTTTGATGGCGCGCTTGAGCGCGTACTTACCCAGGCTTGGGAGCTTTTGCTCGTATTTGACCATCGTGGAGCACTCGGGGCGATCGCGATCCAGGTGGATGGCATCGAACGCGCACTTGGTGGTGCACAAGCCGCAGCCGATGCACTTGTTGGGGTCGACGATCGAGGCACCGCAGCCCAGGCAGCGGGCGGTCTCGGCGCGCACCTGCTCCTCGGTAAAGGTCTCGACGTACTCGCTAAAGGGTGCAGCCTTCTCGCGCTCGCGGTCGACATGCGCCACCTCGCGGCTCGCGTTGTCGTAGCTCTCGATCACGACATCGTCGCGGTCGAGCGCGGTGTAGTGGCGCTGGTTGCGGCCGATGGTGAGCGTGGATCCCGGCTGCACAAAGCGATGGATGGACACGGCGGCCTCGTGACCGGCGGCGATGGCGTCGATGGCAAAGCTCGGACCGGTGTAGACGTCGCCGCCCACAAAGATGTCGGGCTCAGCGGTCTGATAGGTCTGGGGGTCGGCAAGAGCACCCTGGCCGCGGCCGAGCTCCACCTTGGAGCCAGCCAGCAGGTCGCCCCACACAATGGACTGGCCAATCGACATGACCACGCGGTCGGCATCGACGCGGCGCAGATCGTTCTCGTCGTACTCGGGCGCAAACCGGCCCTCGTCGTCAAAGACACGCGTGCAGCGCTTGAAGGTGATACCGCACACACGACCGGCCTCGTCCAGGTGAACCTCCTTGGGGCCCCAGCCGCAGCTGATGTGAGCGCCGTCCTCAACGGCCTCGCGACGCTCCTCCTCGCTGGCGGGCATCTGGGCCTCGCTCTCCAGGCAGAACATCTCAACGTGCTCGGAACCCAGACGGCAGGCGTTGCGCGCGACGTCGATGGCCACGTTGCCGCCGCCCACCACGATGGTGCGGCCGGGCAGCGCGTCGATCTTGCCACTGTTGACCTCGCGCAAAAAGTCGACGGCCACGGTCACGTCCTCGGCATCCTCGCCCGGAATACCGGCGAAGCGGCCGCCCTGGCAGCCGATGGCAACATAAAAGGCCTTAAAACCCTGCTCGCGCAGCTCGTCGAGCGTCACGTCGCGACCGACCTCCACGCCATAGCGGAACTCGGCGCCCATCAGGCGAATGACCTCGACCTCGGCCTCGATAACATCCTTCTGCAGCTTAAAGCTGGGAATGCCGTAGGTGAGCATACCGCCCGGGCGCTCGTTTTTCTCGAACACGACGGGCTTGTAGCCCTTCTCGGCCAGATAGAAGGCGCAGGACAGACCGGCCGGGCCGGCACCGATAATGGCGATCTTCTGATCGAAGCCGCCAGCGCGCGTCGGCGTCACCACGGGCGGGACATAGCGGGTCGCGGCATCCAGATCGCGCTGGGCGATGAACTTCTTGACCTCGTCGATAGCCACGGCGGCATCCACGCGACCACGGGTGCAGGCGTCCTCGCAGCGGCGGTTGCACACGCGGCCGCAGATAGCGGGCAGCGGGTTCTCGCGCTTGATGAGCGCCAGCGCCTCGTCATAGCGGCCCTGCGCCGCGAGCTTTAAGTAGCCCTGAACGGCAACGTGCGCGGGGCAAGCCGTCTTGCAGGGCGCGGTGCCGGACTCGTGCGTCTCGATACGGTTATCGTTGCGGTAGTTGGGCGACCACTTGGTGTGGTCCCACTTGGTGGCATCGGGCAGCTCCTGGCGCGGATACTCGGGCACCTGTCCGCCGGCCTTTTTGCTGCAGAGCTTCTGGCCGAGCTTGGCGGCGCCGGCCGGGCACACCTCAACGCAGCGACCGCAGGCCACACACTTGTCCTTCTCGACCTTAGCGACATAGGCCGAGCGCGAAAGATTGGGCGTGTTGAACAGCTGCGAGGTGCGCAGGGCGTAGCACACGTTGACGTTGCAGTTGCAGATGGCGAAGATCTTGTTCTCGCCGTCAATGTTGGTGATCTGGTGCACAAAGCCGTTGTCCTCGGCCTGGCGCAGGATGTCGTAGACCTCGTCGCGGGTCACGTAATGACCACGATCGGTCTCGACCACGTAGTCGGCCATATCGCCCACGGCGATGCACCAATCGGCCGGGTCGTCGGCGCAGCCCTCTCCCATCACGCGACGGCTCGCGCGGCAGCTGCAGGTGCTAGCGGCATATTTGCCATCGTATTTGTCGAGCCAATGCTCGATATGCTCAATAGGCACCGAGGTGCTCGCGGCATCGATGGCCTTCTCGACCGGAATGACATGCATGCCGATGCCGGCACCTCCGGGCGGCACCATCGGCGTGGCCTTGGACAGCGGCCCCTTGGATGCCTGCTCAAAGAACTTGGCATAGACCGGATGCTCCTCGAGCTGGCTCACGCGCATGTTGAGGAACTCAGCAGAACCCGGCACCAGCATGGGCAGCACCCACTGCTTGGCTCGCTCGGGATTTTCCCAGTTGTACTCGAGCAGGCCCGTGTAGCTCATGTCGTCGAGCATCTTCTCGATCTGGGCCTCGGGCATGCCGGTGAGTTTGACCATCTCGGGCAGCGTGTAGGGACGGCGCATCTTCATCTTGCAGAGCACTTCGGCCTGCTCGTCAGTCGCGGCCTCGGCAAACGACCAGTACTCGTAGCCCAGCAGCTCGTCGCGATGCAGCAGGCGGTTGGTGCAGTGCTCGCACAGTTTGACGATGGCCTCGCGCGGATGCTCCGGCAGCGGCGGCACAAACTCCGCACCGATATCGGGCTCGGTGTAGCTAATCCCCGGTCCGTTGAGAATCATGGTCGTCCCTTCTCTTGCCACAGCCCGGCGAGACCGCGGCGCCCCTCTTTTTTTGCAGGCCGGGCATGCCCCCATGCCGTTCACCCGCCATTGTTGACATTATGTCAAAAATAGTATTGACGAACCGTCAACAATATTCAAGACTGTTAGGCGAACGGTCAGGCAAAAGAGGATGAAAGGCGGCAAAACATGGGCGACAACACAGCAGATACCTCTGTGGTCGATGCCGTCCCCGCATCCGATAGCGCGGCAAAGCGCCTGACAGGCGACGAACGCCGTCGCGAGATCCTCGATGCCGTGCGCACTGTAAGCTCCGAGCTGGGCGTGTCGCATCTTTCGGTATCGGCCGTGACCAAGCGAGCCGGCTGTACGCGCTCATTGTTCTACCACTACTTTGCCGATATGGACGCCGCCGTCACCGCCGTCATGGACGAGGCAATCGACGGTTTTATCTCCGAGCTCGAGCAGTGGAATGCCAGCCGCACGGTTGGCGACATCGAAGGCGCACTCGACACCGTCGCCCCGCTCTTCAAGCGTCTGGTCGTGAGCGGCCACGAGCTGCCGAGCACGCTCACCTCGAGCAGCGGTGCGCTCTACGGCGGCTTTTTGCACAACGTGGTCCAGCGCGTGGCGCAGTATATCTGCGACACCACCGTGGTGGATTTTGTCGCCCATCATGAGCTACGCATCGACCATGTCTACGAGACGTTCTACACCCTCATCATGGGACTGTTGATGTATATCCGCACGCACCCCGATGTGCCCGACGAGACGGTCAAGGAGATTATCGCCTCGACGCTCCACATCGAGGGCTATACCGCCAAGTATCCGGAGCGCAAGCCCCAGAACTGACGCCATTTGGCCAAACTGCCCGCGATCAGAAGAGGGGCCGCGGGCGTGTGAAAGGAGAGCAGCATGCTGTTCGATGTTTGGGGTAGCGATACCCTTATCCACTGGGCCGGCTGGGCCATGGTCTTTATTGGCCTGATCGTGCTCAACGAGGTCGGCCGCCGCACCAAGCTGGGCGCGGCAATCATCTTTGGCGTTGCTCCGCTGGCCATGACCATCTACTGCGTCGCCATCGCCGTCGGCGTTTCGCAGGGTGCCGAGTGGGCGCTCACCAACCCCACCCATGTGTACCAGAACAGCTGGTTCCACTACGCCAAGGTATACGCGGCGCTGGCCGGTTGCTGGGGCTTCATTGCCATTAAGTACCAGTGGGGCAAGATCGGCAAGGCGCATTGGTTCCGCGCATGGCCGTTTGTGATCGTCGCTATCAACATCATGATTGCCGTCGTGTCCGATTTCGAGAGTGCCTACCACTTCTTTGTCCTGGGCCAGTCCACCTGGGTCACCTCCGAGGGTGTCACGCAGCTTGCCGGCTGGAACAACGTGTTCAACGGCATCGCCGGTCTCATCAACATCTTCTGCATGACCGGCTGGTGGAGCGTCTACGCCTCCGAGGATCAGACCGATATGCTGTGGCCCGACATGACCTGGGTCTACATCATCGCCTACGATGTCTGGAACTTCTGCTACACCTACAACTGCCTGCCCACCCACTCCTGGTTCTGCGGCTTTGCGCTGCTGCTGGCGCCCACCGTCGCCGCCTTTATCTGGAACAAGGGCGGCTGGATTCAGAACCGCGCCTTTACACTTGCTATTTGGTGCATGTTTGCCCAGGTGTTCCCGTACTTCCAGGAGGAGTCCATCTTTGTGACCCACTCCACGCTCGACCCAGGCGCCGCCACCGCGGTCTCGATTGCCGCGCTGATCGCCAACGTCGCCGCGATCATCTACATCGCCTACCGCGCCAAGAAGCTCGGTCGCAATCCCTACAAGCAGGATGTCTTTGAGGGCACCAGCGATTGGGAGAAGGCTACCGCTCGCCGCGCCAAGGTTGATTACGCGCACGCCGAGTAACGCGCCTGACGCAAACATCGCTTGAGTACGAAGCCGCATAACCGGCTCCGCGCAACTCAACGCATTGCAGGGCCCCCGGAATGTGATTCGTTCACGTTCCGGGGGCTTTTTGCTGCCGCGAGGATGCGGCTAAACGATGCACTCGGGTTAAATCGGATCTTATATTTCGCATGCGCTTTATATGGCTCCATTTTTGGGTACAGTGTTGTCCCGATATTGAGCTTGGGGGATATATGAAAGATGAGACGATGAGCCAAGAGGATGCGGCCCAAGATGCAGAAGCATGCGCTGAGGCCCTGGAGAGCCTTGACCGGATTGCGCTGGCCGAGATTGCGTTTGACGATTCGAGCGTTGATGTGCGAGATGAGCCGGAAATCGAAGCGCAGCCCGATGATCAGGATGCAAAAGACGATGGCGCCGCGCCCACCGAAGACGAGGCGGGGCACGAGGAATCCGAATGCGAGGCCGACGACCAGCCCGAATCCGACACGAGCGAGGAAACCATCTTGCTCGACAGCTTGCCCGCCGAAGATTCGCTGACCCGCGAGCTCCCTGGCTTAGGCTCTGCGCCTGCCGTGGACGAGACCATCGCCATGGGCGATATTCCCCTACCGTCCGTTCCTTCGGCACGCGAAGCCGAGGTTCGTCATCGTAAGATGTCACCCAGGCGCCGCAACCTGATGGTTGCCGGCGTTGTGGCCGTCGCGCTCGTCGCCGGCGGCGCAGGCTATGCTGCCTGGAACGGATATCAGCAAGAGCAGGCTGCCGCTGTCGCCGCCAGTGCGCACACGATGATGTCGGTGCAAATTGGCGTACATGCCGCGGGGCTCGACTGCTCCACCGGCTCAAAGATCCCCGTGCAGGTGAGTGGCCAGGACTCCGACGGCTCCTCTGTGAGCGAAACGCTCTACGTTGACGAGCACGGTCGCGGCATTAAGCTGCTGCCCGGCGATTACACGCTCTCCATTGCTGGATCCCCCATCGCGGAAGACGGCACCATCTACACCGTCCCGACCACCAAGGCGCAGGTCACCATTAAGAGCGATGGGCAGGATCTGCGCGCTCAAGCCACCTTTAAGCTCAAGGTACCTTCGGCCGACACGGTGACTGACGACCAGATCGATGCCGCCGCCAAGTATGCCGAGGCAGGGGGCGCAAGCTCTGCCGCCGCGGCAAAGATACTCCAGCAGGCGGCAATTACGCGCCGCGATGCCGCCACCAACGCCGTAAGCGCAAGCGAGGCTCAGTCCGCCCGCGATGCCGACGCTCGGCACAAGGCGACGAACCTGTATCAGCTCGATATTCCGGTTGAGTGGTATGGCAAGGTCGCAACCTGGCAAAACGGCAGCACGCTGTGCATTTATCTGGACAGCGACACCAACACACCGCTCGTGACGCTTGTCGCAGTGCGCGACGGCGAGACCTTTACCCCCGATGACGGCGATACGGTTTTGGGCACGGTCAGCCTGGGCAACGACTACACCGTCTACGCCAGCGGCCCTGTCTATCCGTACGTGATTCCGCAAACCATCAACGGGCGCACGCAGAACCCCGTGTCGACCTACCCCATGGACACGGCGATTGAGCTTGTCGAGCTCACGACCGGCAACCGCTACACATACAGCCAGATCAAAAACGACCTGGTCGGTAAAGACGGCAAGGCAGACGCCGCGACCAAACTCGAGACCGACTACCTCGCCCAGATTCTCCTGCCGAGCATCAAGGCCCAGGACTAGCCAGCCCGAAGACAGCCGCCCGACATCCACATCCCTAACGCAGTTGCGGTGAAATAGGGATTGTTTTTGCTGGTCAAACCGCAAAACAGTCCCTATTTCACCGCAACTTATTGGTGGCCTTTTGGGTGGCACTCAGCGCCACGGGTCGGCTTCGAACATCGGCTCGCGCTCGGGGCGGCGATCGCTGTAGGGATCGTAGCCGTCGTCGTCCTCGTTCTCGGCGCGGATGTAGGGGTCGCGCGGCTTGGGCGCCGGTTTAGGCGCAGGCTTGGGTGCGGCGGGCACTGCCTCAGCCGCCGGTGCGTTCGTCTTGTTCTCGTCTTTCATCTGCATAGCTCCTTGCATCGCATCCGCTCAACATCATCGATTGTCGCACGAAAAAGGGCGGCGGACCCAATTGGATCCGCCGCCCTTGGCGTTTAGAGACGACTGGCAGGTTTTAAGGCATCTCCCAAAAATCTACTCGGCGTCGGGGACCTCGTAGGTGGCCGCCGGCGTATTGTCGCACACGACGGTAAAGCCGCCGTCCTTGTCGACATCGACCGTCACCTGATCGCCCTCGCGCACCGTGCCGTCGATGATAGCGGCGGCGATGGCATCCACGACCTCGCGCTGCACCAGACGCTTGAGCGGACGGGCGCCAAACACGGGGTCCAGGCCGCCCACGGCGAGCATCTGCTTGGCCGCCGGGGTGATGGCAAGCGTCATGCGCTCCTTGGCCAGACGCGCGCGGACGTCGGCAAGCTGGATGTCGACAATCTTCTCAATCTGCGCCATGCCGAGCGGATGGAACACCACGATATCGTCGATACGGTTGAGGAACTCGGGGCGGAAGGTCTGAGCCATGGCCGCGTTGACCTGATGGCGCATCTCCTCCTCGTCCTTGCCGGAAAGCTCGGCGATAGCCTTGGAACCCACGTTAGACGTCATGATGATAATCGTGTTCTTGAAGGACACCTGGCGACCCTGGCCATCGGTCAGGCGGCCGTCGTCGAGCACCTGCAGCAGCACGTTGAAGACATCCGGATGGGCCTTCTCCATCTCGTCGAGCAAGATTACGGAGTACGGACGACGGCGCACGGCCTCGGTGAGCTGGCCGCCCTCGTCATAACCCACGTATCCCGGGGGCGCACCGATCAGACGCTGGACGCTGAACTTCTCCATGTACTCGGACATGTCGATACGCACGAGCGCGCGCTCGTCGTCGAACAGGCACTCGGCAAGCGCCTTGGCGAGCTCGGTCTTGCCCACGCCGGTGGGGCCCAGGAAGAAGAAGCTGCCGATGGGCTTGTCTGGATCGGAGAGGCCCGCACGGCTGCGGCGCACAGCTGCGGCGACGGCGGAGACCGCCTCGTCCTGGCCGATGACGCGCTTATGCAGCTCGCCCTCCAGGCCCTTCAGCTTGTCGAGCTCGCCCTGCATCATCTTGGAGACGGGCACACCGGTCCAGGCGCTCACGACCTCGGCGATCTCATCGGAGGTCACCTGTTCGTTGAGGCCCTCGCCGTCCTGCTGCTTTTGCGCCTCGAGCGCAGCCTCGGAATCCTGAATCTGCTGCTGCAGACCCGGGATCACGGAATAGCGCAGCTCGGACGCACGGCCCAGATCGCCATTGCGCGTTGCGCGCTCCTCTTCGCTCCTGGCCTCGTCAAGCTGGCCCTTGAGCTCCTGCACGTGGTCGATGGCGTTCTTCTGGTTGAGCCAGCCAGCCTTTTGCACGTTGAGTTTTTCCTGGACCTCGGCAATCTCCTGGCGCAGAGCCTCCAGACGTTCCCTGGAGGCATCGTCGGTCTCCTTCATGAGCGCCTGCTCCTCGATCTGCAGCTGGGTGAGCTGACGCGTGGTGGCGTCAATCTCGACCGGCATGCTGTCGAGCTCCATGCGCAGACGGCTTGCCGCCTCATCGACCAGGTCGATGGCCTTGTCGGGCAGGAAGCGGTCGGCGATATAGCGATCAGAGAGGTCGGCGGCGGCCACGAGCGCGCTATCGGTGATGTGCACGCCGTGGAAGATCTCGTACTTCTCCTTGAGGCCACGCAGGATCGAGATGGTGTCCTCGACGGTAGGCTCGCTCACCATAACGGTCTGGAAACGACGCGCGAGCGCCGCGTCCTTCTCGATGTACTTGCGGTATTCGTCGAGCGTGGTCGCGCCGATCGCATGCAGGTCGCCACGGGCGAGCGCCGGCTTGAGGATGTTACCGGCGTCCATGGAGCCCTCAGTGGCACCCGCGCCCACGATGGTGTGGAGCTCATCGATGAACAGGATGACCTTGCCCTCGGACTTCTGTACCTCCTTGAGCACGGCCTTCAAGCGGTCCTCGAACTCGCCGCGGTACTTGGCACCGGCGACCAGCGCGCTCATGTCAAGCTCGATGAGGTCGCGGTCACGCAGGGTGCTCGGAACGTCGCCGGCCACGATACGCTGGGCGATACCCTCGACGATGGCCGTCTTGCCGACGCCCGGCTCGCCGATGAGCACGGGGTTGTTCTTGGTGCGACGGGACAGGACCTGGATGGTACGACGGATCTCGTCGGTACGGCCGATGACCGGGTCGAGCTTGCCGGCACGGGCAAGGTCGCAGATATTGCGGCCGTACTGCTCCAGCGCCTCAAACTGAGTCTTGTCCTCGGCAGACGTCACGCGGTCATCGCCACGCAGCTCCTCGTAGACTTGCTCGATGCGCTCCTTGGTCACGCCGGCGTCGCGCAGAACGCGGCCGGCCTCACCCTTGTCCTCGGCAAGTGCCATCAGCAGATGCTCGGTCACCACAAAGCTGTCGCCCATCTTGGTGGCCTTCTTCTCGGCCTTCTCGATGACGCGGACGAGCTCATTGGAAAGACCCATCTGCTGGCCCTCGCCCGAAACCTTGGGCGCATGGTCGATGGCATCTTGTGTGGAACGTGCGAGCTGAGCCGGATCAGCGCCGATGCGCTCGATGATCACGGAGATATTGCGCTCGCCGGCACCGAGCAGGGCAGACAGCAGGTGAATCGGCTCCACCGCGCCGGCCTGCGCATCGGCAGCCGTGCTCATGGCGGTCTGCAGCGCCTCGCGCGACGTCATTGCTAGCTTATCGATTCTCATGGAATCACCTCTCTTGGGGTGGCCGCCCTACGGGGCGGCTTCACGTTGTTCGAGATGTATTGTTGCCAGCTTTGCTCGATCTTATACACAAATCTAAGTCTCTATATATAAGATTTTCTGAGTGATTGATGGATAGGGTACTGAGATGTCAGCCCGCCGCCGCCCAGGCGCACTACCGTCTCGATCTGTAACATCTAGCGGCTGTTTATGGCTCTAGATGTTACAGATCGAGATGAAATGACCAGCGGCACCTGTTTATCTAAATCTGTAACATCTAGTCAGCAAATAGAGCTCTATCTGTTACAAATCGAGACGAACAGAAAACACCCGGATCAAAAATCTAAATCTGTAACACCAGGCCCACTTTTAGCGGCCAAGATGTTACAGATCGAGACAGACCGAAAACCACCACAAAGAGGACAGGCACCTTTGTGGTGGTCGCGGTCTCTACTCCTTCGCCGAACCCGTACTTCCCGATTCGACGGTCCAGGGCATCTCATCCTCGAACAGCCATGTACGGGCAGGCCCACTATCGCGTGCAGTCTGCGGGTCAGGCAAGCAGGTCTGTTTATAGGCATCTTGGATACACTGACCCATAAAATCGTTGAGCTCGGTCTGGTCGCCCTCCATGACATAGGCGACATCGCCGTCCATGATGTAGATGCCCGGACCCTCATTGCCCTCGTAGCCCGGATCGTACGAGACATCACATAACTTTGCGCCGTTTGCAGTGTCCAGCTCGATGGAAGAGTGGCATCCGCCAACCATGTCGTTCGCTTTTGCCCGATAGGACGCATATCCGTACCAACGCTTAAATGTTTTGCCCTTGAGTAGCTCGGACGCCCTATCGATCAGGCTTGTATCCGTGGTATAGCGCATGGCCCCAAGCTGAATACGCGGATAATTGCTAATACCCAGCACAGCCGGCTGCTCATCAAAATCAACGGTAATGGTCTCGGGCTTGTCGTCGCCGGTCAGAAGTTCGACAGATTGAGTCACAGGCTTGACCACCGGCTCCGTCACCGCAGCAGGTAGAAATGCCATACCGACAGCGCCCGCGCCAACCACAGCGATCGCAAGCACCAAGACAATCAATCCAATACGGGCAGAACGGCTCACGGCAAAACACCCCACAATGCAAACCTTCGCCACCTGCACTAATGATACCGCCAGCTAACACTATTACCAAAAGAAGCCGCGCGCTCCTCACCACCACAAAGGGGACAGGCACCTTTGTGATGGTTCTCGGTTTCGACGGCCAGCTGTCACACGTTATGAGATTAAAATTGAATTGTTAGCTGAGATTATTCATTTGTCATCGAGCTTGCCTGCTCTTTGTCTCGAGGAGCGCATATGAAGCCGCCTCATTCCACCGGTCGCAACGTCATCGCCATTCTCGCCGTACCCATCGTGATGCTCTTCCTTATCGTCATCACGCCCTTTTCCCTTGGCATCGCCTCGCCCTTCGATTTACGCGGAATGGTCGACGCCGGCTCGCGTGCCACCTCGCTTTCCTTTATCTGTCGCGGCGTGTTTTACGAAGATGGAATTCCCACCGGAATTTGGCGGTCAAAGTTGCCACTGCTCGGTCAGATCGACGGATGCTCCCCCTATTTCTGCCTTGGACCTCAGGCGCTAAACTATCTAATCGACGACCAGCCACTCGACTCCATCACCCTCGCCTACGACTACGCACCAAACACCGATGAGCGCCACATGAACCAAGTCCTCGACAAGCTGCTTGGACAGTGCGGGCTCACCGCGGAAGCCGGTCGAACCATCTATAGCAACCAGAAATTAAAGCGAACAGAACTCCGCCGTGTCGGAAAAATCAAAGGGCGAAACGGGGCCGCCTACTGGGATGCCTGGGCAACACGCGACAAGGGCGAATTCGGACACAGCACCTATATGGTCACTGTCTACACCAAAGACGGAATTAAGGACAATGTTGACGATTTCGCGTCATCCAAACTCGGCATCCCCAAAACAACCAAACCCGCCAACCCGGATGAAATTCTGTAGAGCCGCTCATTAACATACCGCTCAACGATCACAACAACATCGAGCTCGTTCCCCACCGCCACAAAGGTGCCTGTCCCCTTTGTGGCGGTTTTCGACAAAAAGAAGCCGCCCCATTAACAGAGGCGGCATCAAGCAGGTCTATTTATTAGCGTCCCTCAAGACCCAACGAGAACGCAGAAATGTAGCCCGGGGCTTATCCTTTCCCGAACGCGACCCTCGCGAAGCGCGTGAGCGGGCGGGAAAGGGTAAGCCCCGGGCGGACAATTAAGTGCGTTACTCGGCAGCGGCCTTGAACTTGTTGTAGTTGATCAGGCAGCCGGCCTTGACGATGGCACGCTCCTCTGCCGTCATATCGGCAATGTAGAGCTCAATCTGCTCGACCGCACCATCGGCACGTACCACGTAGGCGGCGATGTCCTTCAGGTCACCATCGAGCGCGGCGCGGATACCCGGCACAAAGACGTAGTCGCCCACCTCAAAGTTGGGCTCGGCCTCCATCTGGAAGGGCACCATGCCCCAGTTCATCACGTTGGAGCGATAGCGCTTGGTGGCGTACTCGTGGACGATGTTGGCCAGGCCGCCAATCACGCGCTGGCAGCTCGCGGCCTGCTCGCGGGCAGAACCGTCACCGGGCTTCTTGGCGTAGAGCATGGAGCCGTACTCGGTCGCCTTGGCATCGGCCGCGACACCCGCGCCGGCCAGCGCCTCAAACACGCCGGCAAGCTCGGCATCGAGTGCCGCCAGGTCGCCTGCTGCCTCGCCGGCAACGCGGCGCTTTTCCACCACGTCAACCTCCTTGGAGCGGCCCACGTAGGCCGGGTCGCGGCGGCTGAGCGTAAACTCGGCCAGACCCAACGGGTTGGAGCGGAAGGAACTCGTCTCGCCCGAGGGAATGAGCTCGTCAGTCGTGGTGACCGGGTCCATGATCTTGGAGCACACCTTGAGCAGGATGTCATCGCCGAGGGGCTCCATCGCGGGCCACGGCTTGATGTTGGGGCCTTCGACCAACTCGTCGGCAGGCTCCGCCTTGCCAAAGCCCCAGTACACGCGCTTTTTGTACGGCGCGTCGTCAAAGGTGTACTCGCAGGCCTCGTCCCAAGTCTCCTCGGGCAGGTCGGTCGCCGGCGTCAGGACGCCGCCGTTGGCAGCCGTCGCCGCAATGGAGCGGGCGTCCATCAGGGCCACGGCGCTCAGCTGGCCATTGCCCGGCTTGGAACCCTCGCGGTTGGGGAAGTTGCGCGTGGTGTGGCGGATCGAAAGGCCATTGTTGGCGGGCGTGTCGCCGGCGCCGAAGCACGGGCCGCAGAACGCCGTACGCACAATCGCGCCGGCCTCCATAAGGTCGTAGATGTAGCCGCGGCGTGTAAGCTCGAGTGCCACGGGCTGGCTTGTGGGATAGACCGACAGCGAGAACTCGCCGCAGCCGGTGTTGGCGCCCTTGAGCACGCGGGCAGCCTGGACCACGGAGTCGTAGTTGCCGCCCGAGCAGCCGGCGATAACGCCCTGCTGCACGTGAAGCTTGCCGTCGACAATCTTGTCGAGCAGGCTAAAGTGCGTCTTGCCCTCGCCGATCTTGGCGGCATCGAGCTCGACCTCATGCAGGATGTCCTCGAGGTTCTCGTTGAGCTCCTCGATCTCAAAGCCGTTGGAAGGATGGAACGGCAGCGCGATCATGGGCTTGATGTTCGACAGATCGACCTCGACGCAGCCGTCGTAGTAGGCGATATCGGCGGGCCTGAGCTCGCGGTAGTCGTCGCCGCGACCGTGCATGGTCAAAAACGCGTGCGTGTCCTCGTCGGTGGCCCAAATGCTCGACAGGCAGGTGGTCTCGGTGGTCATGACGTCAACGCCGTTGCGGTAGTCGGTCGTCATGCTCGCGATGCCCGGGCCCACGAACTCCATGACCTTGTTCTTGACGTAGCCCTTGGCAAAAACGGCACGGATGATGGCGAGCGCAACGTCGTGCGGGCCGACGCCGGGACGTGGGGCACCCGTGAGGTAGATGGCAACGACGCCGGGATAGGCAACATCGTAGGTGTCACGCAGCAGCTGCTTTGCCAGCTCGCCGCCGCCCTCGCCCACGGCCATGGTGCCCAGGGCGCCATAGCGGGTGTGCGAGTCGGAACCCAGAATCATCTTGCCGCAACCGGCGAAGTTCTCGCGCATAAAGGAGTGGATGACGGCGATATGGGGCGGAACGAAGATGCCGCCGTACTTCTTGGCCGCGGAAAGGCCAAAGACATGGTCGTCCTCGTTGATGGTGCCGCCCACGGCGCACAGCGAGTTATGGCAGTTGGTGAGCACGTAGGGCAGCGGGAACTGCTCCATGCCCGAGGCGCGCGCCGTCTGGATGATGCCGACAAAGGTGATGTCGTGGCTCGCCATGGCGTCGAAGCGAATCTTGAGTGCCTCGGGATCTCCGGACGTATTGTGTGCCTGGAGGATCGAATACGCGATGGTGCCGCGCTTGGCATCCGCGGGCGTCTGCGTAATACCGCGCTCGGCGGCCTCGGCCGCAGGCACAACCTCGCTGCCGCCGCGCAGGTAGATGCCGTCCTCGTACAGCTTGACCATACTGTCTCCCACTCTGCCCAAAAGATTTGGGCGCATAGCATACATTCGTTCAATATCGTGCCATAGAACGGTTGCGAGTGGGTTACGAATCTGCACGTTCACTTTATCTCGGTAAAGTAAAGGGCAAGCCCGGTGCGGTCCGGCAAATTTGGTGCAAGAGCGTCCCTTTCGACTAGTCATTTAAGAACGTCCCCAATGACTACCAACGACTACCGCATCCGGAGCAAGGCAACGCCGCAGGCAGAGGACGGACAGCGAGCGCCGCCCAGAGCGAACAAGTTGGCATGAAAAAGGCGAGGCATTGACCTTCTGGTCATGCCTCGCCTTTTGAATGACAAATTGTCGCTCTGGGCGGCGCGCAGCGTCGGCCCGTTACGCGGTTTGGCAAAACCGCGTAACTACAGATCCCCGCCTGCGCCCAAAAGTTTGCGCATGACCTGTTCGGGGTTAACCGAGCCGTCGCGCGGGGCCAGGGCGGTGATCTTCTTCTGCATCTTGTACTCGTGCAGCTCTTCCTCGAGCTGGCGCACGCGAGCGCGGAGCTTTTCGTTCTCGCGCTCGCGCTCCTCGGCACGCTCCTTCATATCGAGGATGCGCACCACGCCGGCAAGGTTGATGCCCTCGTCGGTCAGCTGGTTGATGAGCTCCAAGCGCTCGATATCGGCACGCGAATACAGGCGCGTGTTGCCGCCCGAGCGCTGGGGGTTCACCAGGCCCTTGGACTCGTAGACGCGCAGAGTCTGCGGATGCATGCCGGTCAGCTCGGCCGCCACGCTGATCATGTACAGCGGTTTGTTCCTATTGTCCTCGGCCATGCTACCTGACCCCTTTCCGTCTCGTTATCGTCCATCATAAGCCCGCGGGCGTGGTCGTGCGCCGCGACCGCCCTAGTACGTCGCCTTGTAACGATTGACCTTCTCGCGATAGTCGCGCGTGTCGGCCTCGCGCAGCTTGGTCATGGCATCGCGCTCGTCATCAGACAGGTTCGTGGGAACCTGCACCTTGATCTCGACGAGCAGCGCGCCCGTACGGCCACGGTGCTTAACGTCGGGCGCGCCCATCTCCTTAAAGCGGAACTTCTTGCCCGTCTGGGTACCCGCGGGCACCTTCAGACGAACCGTCGCACCGCCGGGCGTCGGCACGTCCACCGTGCAGCCGAGCGCCGCCTCATAGACCGAGACCGGTACCTCCATGGTCACGTCGGCACCTTTACGCTTAAACAGCGGGTGCTCCTCCACGTGCGTGGTCACGACCAGGTCGCCGCGCTCGCCGCCGGCAACTCCATACTCGCCGCGACGCTTGTAGCGCAGTTTGCCGCCGTCGACCGCACCCGCGGGCACCGAGACCGTAATGGTCTGTTGCTCGCCTGTCGAGGGAATGCGGTAGGTGACCTTGTGCGTCACGCCGCGAAACGCGTCCTCGGCCGTCACATCGACGGTCAGCGACAGGTCGCCGCCCTTGCGAGCGCGGCTGCGACCCGCACCCGCACCGGCAGCGCCCGCAGCCCCGGCGAAACCCGAGCCCCAATCGCTGCCCCAGGCGCCGTTGCCGCTAAAGATGCTGTCGAAGATGTCGCCCCAGCCGCTGGCGCCCGCACCGGCACCGTAGCCGCCGCCATACGCGCCGCCCGCGCCCGGCATGCCGCCAAACATGAGCATCTGGTCGTACTCTTTGCGCTTCTTCTCGTCCGAAAGCGTCTCGTAGGCCTCGCTGATCTCCTTAAACTTGGCCTCGTCGCCGCCGGCATCGGGGTGATATTTTTGCGCGAGCTTGCGAAACGCACTCTTAATCTCTTTGTCGGAGGCGCTCTTGGATACGCCCAGGATGTCATAGAAGGTTTTGCCTGCAGCCATCGTAGCTCCTCTCCTGTTATATCCGCCGCCCCTGCGGACGGCGGCTCATACTGTCATATGGCACTAGGCCAGAAAGGGCCCCGGGTGTTGCCCCGGGGCCCTTCTCAATTACTCCTCGGTGCTCTCGGCCGTATCGGCCGTAGCATCCTCGGGCGCCGCTTCGGGCTCCGGTGCGGGGCGCTTCTCGCCACCGTAGGTCACCGTCACCATCGCGGAACGCAGGATGCGATCCGCCATGCGGTAGCCCTTCTGGTACACATCGTTGACGGTCTCGTCATACTGCGATGCGTCCTCGACGCGACCCACAGCCTGGTGCTCGAGCGGATCGAACGCCTCGCCCTTGGGGTCGATGGGCTCAACGCCCTCGTGCGCAAACACGTCGAGCAGCTTGGCATGAACCGCGTCAACGCCATCGACGAACTGCTTAAAGTCGTCGGAAAGCTCCTGGCTGCGGGCATGGTCGATCGCGCGCTCGATATCGTCGATCACCGGCAACAGCGCGGTGACAAGCTTCTCGGTCGCGCGCTCGCGCTCGGCGATGCGCTCGTTGGCGGTGCGGCGACGGAAGTTCTCCCAGTCGGCCTGCAGACGAGCGGTTCGCTCGGTAGCGTCCTTCGCCTTGTCCTCGGCGGCCTTCTGGGCCTCTGCCGCAGCATCGAGCTCATTGCGCACGTCGGCAAGCTCCTTTTGGGCCTGCTCGAACTTGAGCTTAAAGTCGTTGTCGGCGGCCTCCTCACCGGCGCGGATAGCGGCTTCCACCATCTCGTCCTCGGTCATCGTCGCCTCCTTGTTGGAATCCTCTACCTGGTTCTCGGCAGCCTCGGCGGCCTCGGCCTCGTTGGCCTCGGTATCGTCGACGGCCTCTACGGGAATCTTCACGTCCTTCTCCTCAGAGTCAACGGGGGCGGCGCCAGCGGCAGCCGCCTCCGTGCGAGCTTTACGGGCGGACATGATTACTTGTCCTCGTCGTCCACAACCTCGTAGTCGGCGTCGACAACGTCATCGTCGGCAGCCTGGGCGCCGGCGGCACCGTCGGTCTGCTGCTGAGCGTCGGCGTAGACAACCTGAGCCAGCTCGTAGGCCACAGACTGCAGGGACTCGCCGGCGGCCTTGATGGCCTCGACGTCAGAGCCCTCGAGCGCCTTCTTGGCGTCGGCGATAGCGGCCTCGGCCTTGGACTTCACGTCGGCGGAAACCTTGTCGCCCAGCTCGTTGAGGGTCTGCTCGGTGGAGTAGCACAGGCTGTCGGTCTGGTTGCGGACCTCGACCTCTTCCTTCTGCTTCTTGTCCTCCTCGGCATGAGCCTCGGCGTCCTTGACCATACGATCGACTTCGTCGTCGGACAGCGCGGTGGAGCCGGAAATGGTGATCTGCTGCTCCTTGCCGGTGCCCTTGTCCTTAGCGGAGACCTTGACGATGCCGTTGGCGTCGATGTCGAAGGTGACCTCGATCTGCGGCACGCCGCGGCGGGCAGCCGGGATACCGGTCAGCTGGAACTTACCGAGCGACTTGTTGTCGCGGGCAAGCTCGCGCTCGCCCTGGAGCACGTTGATCTCGACGCTGGTCTGGTTGTCGGCAGCGGTGGAGTAGACCTCGGTCTTGGAGGTCGGGATCGTGGTGTTGCGGTCGATCATCTTGGTCATGATGCCGCCCATGGTCTCGACGCCCAGCGACAGCGGGGTAACGTCGAGCAGCAGGATGCCCTCGACGTCGCCGGTGAGCACGCCGCCCTGGACGGCAGCGCCGTCGGCAACGACCTCGTCGGGGTTCACGGACATGTTGGGCTGCTTGCCGGTCATGGTCTTGACGAGCTCCTGGACGGCGGGCATACGGGTGGAGCCGCCGACGAGGATGACCTCGGTCAGATCGGAGAGCTTAAGCTTGGCGTCGCGCAGGGCGTTGGTGACAGGCTGCTTGCAGCGCTCGAGCAGGTCACGGGTGATCTTCTCGAACTCGGCGCGGGTCAGCGTGTAGTTGAGGTGCAGCGGGCCGGACTGGTTCATGGTAATGAACGGCAGGTTGATGGTGGTCTGCTGGGCGGCGGAGAGCTCCTTCTTGGCGTTCTCGGCGGCCTCCTTCAGACGCTGCAGGGCCATGGGGTCCTGACGCAGGTCGACACCGTTCTCCTGCTGGAACTTATCGGCCATCCAGTCGATGACGCGCTGATCCCAGTCGTCGCCGCCCAGGTGGTTGTCGCCCGAGGTGGACAGAACCTCAAACACGCCGTCGGCGAGGTCGAGGATGGAGACATCGAAGGTGCCGCCGCCCAGGTCGAAGACCAGGATGCGCTGGTCGGTGCCCTGCTTGTCCAGGCCATAGGCCAAAGCAGCAGCGGTCGGCTCGTTCACGATACGCTTGACGTTGAGGCCGGCGATCTTACCGGCATCCTTGGTGGCCTGACGCTGAGCGTCGTTGAAGTAGGCCGGGACGGTGATGACGGCGTCGGTGACGGTCTCGCCCAGATACTTCTCGGCGTCGGCCTTCATCTTCGCGAGCGTCATGGCGCTCACCTGCTCGGCGGTGTAATCCTTGCCCTCGATGTCGACGACGGCACGGCCACCCTGGCCCTCCTTGACCTCGTACGGCACGGTCTTAATCTCGGAGGTGCACTCGGAGTACTTGCGGCCCATGAAGCGCTTGATGGAGAACACGGTGTTCTTGGGGTTGGTGACAGCCTGGTTCTTAGCGGCCTTACCCACGACGCGGTCGCCGTCAGCACGGAAGCCAACAACGGACGGAGTGGTGCGGTCGCCTTCGGCGTTCACGATAATGGTCGGAGAACCGCCCTCGAGGACGGCCATAGCGGAGTTAGTAGTACCAAGGTCGATACCAAGAATCTTACTCATTAGAAATTCCCTCTCTCTTGTGCGTTCGCACCGCCTCGACGGTCTTTCGCGCGGCGCTTCGGCTTGTCTTTCAGGATGTAGTGTATCCCCTTATGGGCCGGAATATACAAAATCTAAGTCAATTCATATAAGATTTCTTATCTCTGAGAGTTTAGGTTCTTAAATGCGCAGGTAGATGCGCTGATTGAGTTCTCGGCAAATCTATCGAGATCTATGTAGAGTTGACTGAGGTGTGAGCCTGAAACTGTGTCCCGTTTTGGACGTGGATTACGGGATGCGGTTTCCGCAAGCACGCTCAATCGCCCTATATTACGAGTCACCTTTAGCTAACATTTACGCAGCTCACCGGCCCCACCTGCGCGTTTTTTAGTAAACCTTGGCATACTCGGCGAACGGTATGAAGATGCCGGCCAGAGGGTATTGCAAACGGTCGCTCCCGTGGTATGTTTTTGCCCGAATCAAACCGGCGCGCATCGTCTGTAGCGTCGGTCAACAGAGAGGAAACTACCATGGCTCATCCCGTAATTGATGCCGACGAGTGCATCGCTTGTGGCGTTTGCGTCGACACCTGCCCCGCTGGCGTTCTGGAGCTCCAGGACGTCGCTACCGTCGCTGACGAGGACTCCTGCGTCGCCTGTGGCGCTTGCCAGGACGCTTGCCCCGCCGGCGCGATCACCGAGATCGTCGAGGAGTAACAACTCCCCCACTTGCACACTCAAAAGTACACCGTGCACAAAAAAGGAGGCCTCCGCATCGCCGCGGAGGCCTCCTTTTGCTTATATGGGCAGCTAATTTGGAGGGGGACCCTTGGCAGTTGCGGTGGAATAGTTCCTGTTTTATGGCTTGGATGCCGATTTTAGGAACTATTTCACCGCAACTTATAGATGCGGCGTCGACTAGGACAAATCGTCTTCGTAGGGCATCAGGTCTGCCAAGTAGCCTTTCTCCTTGAGTATGGCCTCGATCTCGTCGAGGGTCTGCTCGTCCTCCGCCGCGATGCGATGGAAGTGATAGCCGCTCGTCACCGTTAGTAGCGGGAAACTCTTGCCGCTCTCGATATCGTGCAGGTAGCGCTCAACATCGCGACGATTGCGAATGTCCAGGTCGGCCGTGATCTTGCCGTACACGCGGTGATTGACGATCACGTTGAGCACGGCTCCTCCGGCGTCGACGATACTCGTAAGCTCATCGCCTGCCTGCTCCACGCCGTGGCGAACCTTGACCAAGCGCGTGGGCACAGCGGGGCTGCTGGGGGCCTCCTGCAGCACGTAGCCGCGATTGGTCGCCACGATATCGTGCCCATCGGCACGCAGCAGGGCGATGTCTTGCACGACAATCTGGCGGCTCACGCCAACCTCACGGGCAAGTGCGCTGCCCGAAACGGGCTCCTTGGCTTCCTCGAGCACGGCCATGATGGAACGGCGACGCTCGCGGGCGTCCATTATTTACCGTCCAGCAGACGCAGGTGCTTGAGCGAGAGGTCGAGAATCGGCGCAGAGTGCGTCAGCGCCCCCGAGCTAATAAAGTCAACGCCCAGGTCGGCGAGCGCGCGGATATTGTTGGCGTCCACGTTGCCCGAGCACTCGGTCTTGGCGCGACCGGCGATAAGCTCAATCGCGGCAGCCATGTCGTCGTGGGTCATGTTGTCGAACATGATGATATCGGCGCCGGCCTCAACTGCCTCGCGCACCATATCCAGATTCTCGCACTCAATCTCGACCGTCGTGGTAAACGATGCATGGGCGCGCGCCATCTCGATCGCACGCGTCACGCCGCCGGCGGCATCGATGTGGTTGTCCTTGAGCATGACGGCCGTCGACAGGTTGTAACGGTGATTGCTGCCGCCGCCGATCTCGACCGCGGCTTTCTCGAAGACGCGCATGCCCGGCGTGGTCTTGCGCGTGTCGACGAGCACGGTCTTGGTGCCCTCGAGCACCGCGGCCATCTGGTGTGTATAGGTAGCGATGCCGCTCATGCGCTGCAGGTAGTTGAGCGCCACGCGCTCGCCCGAAAGCAGCACGCGCGCATCGCCGCGCACCTGGCCCACGTGGTCACCGGCGTGCACCTCGTCGCCATCGACGACATCAAACAGCACCGAGCTCTGCGGATCCAGCAACTCAAAGGTGCGGGCAAACACATCCAAGCCGGCGATGATGCCATCGGCCTTGGCGATAAGCTCCACCGTGGCGGAGCGCGCCGTGGGACACACGCTCGCCGTGCTCACGTCCTCAAACGTGATGTCCTCGCGCAGGGCCTGCAGAATCAGATCATCGACGACGAGCTTCATGGTAATGGGGTTCATGGTCTACTCCTCCACGGCCTGCGTGCCGGCGGCACGGGCCAAATCATCGATTGCCAGGGTGTCGGCGCTCAGGGCGCGATGACGGCCATCGAGCGCGGGATCGCCCGCCTGCTCTACGGCCAGTGACTCGCCGGTACGCATGTACCACGCGGCGCGGCGGCCCCAAACCAGAGACTCGAGCAGGCTGTTTGATGCAAGGCGGTTCTTGCCGTGAACGCCGTTGCAAGCCGTCTCGCCCGCGGCGTAGAGCTCGAGCATCGAGGTGCGGCCGTCCTTGTCAACCCACACGCCGCCCATAAAGTAGTGCTGCGTGGGCGTAACGGGGATGGGCTCGTCCAAGATGTCGCGGCCGTCCTCCAGGCAGCGTGCTCGGATGTTGGCGAAGTGCCCGGTCACCACGTCGCGCTCGACGGGGGCAAAGCTTAGCCACTCGTGCTCGGTGCCGTCCTGCTTCATCTGCTCGCGAATAGCGGCGGCGACCACATCGCGTGGCTGAAGCTCGTCGGTAAAGCGCTCACCGGCGGCATTGAGCAAAATCGCTCCCTCGCCGCGGCAGCTCTCGCTGATCAGGAAGGTGCGGCCCGGCTGCGGCGAGAACAGACCCGTGGGGTGAATCTGCACGTAGTCCAGGTGCTCCATCTTAATGCCATGCTCCTGAGCGATGTAGCAGGCATCGCCCGTGAGCTGCGGGTAGTTGGTCGAATGGTCGTATACGCCGCCGATGCCGCCCGTCGCCCACAGCGTGTGGCGGGCATGGATTTTAAACGGCTCGCCGGCATGCACGCCCTCGGTGACATTTGCCAGCTCGTCGGCGGGACGAACCGAGTTGTCCTCGTCCACGGGAACGGCGACGACGCCGGTGCACACCGTGGCGCCGTCACGCTCGCCCGTCAGGATGTCGGTCATGGCCACGTGCTCCAAAATCTGCACGTTATCCAGCTTGCGAACGGCCTGGAGCAGCTTGGTTGTGATCTCCTTGCCCGTAATGTCGGCATGGAAGGCAATGCGCGGGCGGCTGTGTGCGCCCTCGCGGGTAAAGTCGAGGCTGCCGTCGGCCTTGCGCTCAAAATCCACGCCCATGGCCAGCAGGTCGTTGATGACCGAGCGGCTCGAGCGGATCATGATGTCGACGCTCTCGCGGCGGTTCTCGTAGTGGCCGGCGTGCATGGTGTCCTCAAAGAAGGCGTCATAGTCGGAGCCTTCGGGCAGCACGCAGATGCCACCCTGCGCGAGCATCGAATCGCACTCGTCGACAGCGCCCTTGGAGAGCATGATCACGCGCGCGCTCGTCGGCAGATTGAGGGCCGCATATAGGCCCGCCACGCCGCAACCGGCAATGACGACGTCGCACTCCATGTCGGGGTATTGTTTGGTTTCCACAGGAATCCTCTCCCTTGAATGTGACATAAGGGACTGTCCCTCATGCCGCATTGTTCTAGCGCGCTGCGTACTCGAGCATGCGATCCAGCGTAAGTTTGGCCTGGTCGGCGGCCTCGTCCGACACGCCGATCTGCACCTCACCCTCGCCCGTCTCCAGGCAGCACACGAGCTTTTCGAGCGTGATGAGATCCATGTTGACGCAGGTGGGCTGCACCGCAGGGAAGTAGAACTTTTTGCCGGTGCCCTCGCAGCGGCGCTCGAGCTCGTAGAGCACGCCGCGAACCGTCACGATGATGAACTCACTCGCATCCGACTCCTCGGCGTACTTGATGATGCCGGCGGTGGAGCCGATGTAGTCGGCCTCGGCAAGGACGTCGGCCTTGCACTCGGGGTGCGCCAGCACGAGCGCGTCGGGATGCGCCTCCTGCGCGTCGACAATCTGCTCGACGGTGATGACGTGATGACGCGGGCAATAGCCATTGTTGAGGATGACGTGCTTTTGCGGCACCTGCTCGGCTACGAAGCGGCCCAGGTTTTGATCGGGGATGAACAGGACGTGTTGCTGCGGCAGCTCGGACACGATCTTGACGGCGTTGAAGCTGGTGACGCACACGTCGCTCCAGCTCTTGATCTCGACCGTCGAGTTGACGTAGCAGACCACGGCAAGGTCGTCGCCGTACTCGGCGCGCGCCGCATCGACCGTCTCGCGCTTGACCATGTGCGCCATGGGGCAGTCCGCACCCGGCTCGGGCAGCAGCACGGTCTTAGTGGGATTGAGCAGCTTGGCGCTCTCACCCATAAACTCCACGCCGCACAGCACGATGGTCTGCTGCGGCAGGCTTTTGGCGAGCTTTGCCAGGTAAAAGCTGTCGCCGACGTAATCGGCAACGGCCTGGACCTCGGGCGCCACATAGTAGTGCGCCAAGATCGCCGCGTCACGTTGGGTTTTTAGTTGCTGAATGGCCTCGACGAGCTCTGCGGGCACCAGTGCCGCGCGCTCCGTTGCCGTCGTTGCCGATGCCAGGCCGGCCGCAATGTCGCGTGCAAGCTCCGATGCATCCATGTTCGCGCTCTGTGCCATCAAGGCCCCTCTCTTTTGGCGAATCTTGGGGCTTTAGTATGACACCTAGGTTTACAGCTGACAAGACAGCTGTAAACCTAGGTGTAAAGTTGAAATAAAGATTCAATCATGCAGCAGGTCCATTTTCGAACTGGCAAGCTGAGGATAGTCGAAAATGGACCTGCCGCATGATTCGAGCCGCCCGTTTTGCCTTGGCCCGAGAGGCGGTGGGCATAGAAGCGGGTCCGGATCGCTCGATCCGGACCCGCTGGGAACTGGCATGCGGTTAAGCGCGGCGCTTCATGGCCCACGCCAGCAGCAGAGCTGCCACACCGGCTGCGAGTACGGCACCAGCCATGACATACGTGCTGTCGCCGGACTCAGGCAACGTCTCCTTGCCAGCCCTCTTCTTAGGCTTGGAAGTCGTAGTCGTGGTCGTAGTAGTCGTAGTGGTCTGGCCAGGAGCGGGCTTGCCAGCCTCGGCAACGGTGAAGGTCTTCTCGGCCGTGCCCGTGGTCGAAACCACGCTCAGCTTGTGCTCGCCCACGCCAAGCGTATTGAGGAAGCTCGCCTTGAGCGTCACGATCGTAGAGCCCTCGGTGAGCACGTAGTTCTCGGCAGCGACATCCTTATCGTCAACCAGCACCTTCTGGAAGAACACGAGCGGCGCGTTCGAGCGGAAGCTCAGATCCTTGGCGGCCTCGACCACCATCGTCTGGTCCTTACCGTCGGTGATTTCGGGCTTCAGAATCGCGATCTCCTCGGTCTTGCCCTTCTCGCCGCAGACGGTGCACTCCTCATGCCTCTCTCCCTTGGCCTCAACGGTCGCCGGCTTGTCGACGACCCACTCAAAGGTGTGCTCGGCCTTGTCGATGATGTCGCCACAGCGGCAGACATGCCAGTGATTCGTGGCATCGTGCGCCCAGCCCGTGCCGTCGGACTCGTGCTTGAGCACGCCCTCGACCGTCACGTTCACGTCGCGCTCGACGCCCTTAAGCTCAAAGGTGCCGGCGTCGGAGAGCTCAACGGCCTTACCGTCAACCTTTACGGCGTAGTCCTTGCCCGCAAAGTACGCACTGTCGATGCTCATGGTAAGCGTTGCGGAACCGTGCCAGTCGAGCTCGGTTGCCGTCGCGGTGAGCGTGTAGCCCTGCTGGTTAGTCGGCAGCGCCACAACCAGCTTGCGGCCGGCAGCCACGGTAACCTCGGTAACAGAGGAGACATCGTAGTTGGCCTTAGCCCGGTAGCGTACCTCGTACACGCCAGCAGCGAGATCCTTGAGCTCGGTTACGCCCTCGCCCACAGCCTGATACCTGTCGGCATCCTTAGCGCGCCACTCCATCGTCGCATCGACGCCCACGATCTTGCCGTCGCGCTTGCCACTCACGGTCTCGGCCTCGGCCTGGACCTTCGGCGCGTCCTGAGCGGCGTTCTTGATGGAGAACTCGCATGTCAGGCCCTCGGTCGGCAGCGCATAGTTGCCAGCGGCCTTGCCCGTCAGCGCACCAAGGGTCGCCGTGTAAGAAGTGCCGGCCTCGGTTTGGGAGCCCTCGACGGTCGCGCCAAGGTCATCCTCGCCGATGACGTTGCCGAGCGTCGCCTCGGGGCAGTGCTCCTTACCGTCGTAGACAAACTCGCTGGTACCCCACGTCACAGTAAGCAATCGCTGATTGATGGCGAACACGCCATCGACGAACGTGATGTTGTAGTTGGGGTTAGCGTCCTTGGCCTGCGTCAGGTGCAGCGCATAGCCGCCATCACGCACGTTGTCGTTATCTTCGCGCTCGATCTCGAGGCCCTGGAGGCTCTCGCCCTCGACAAGCTCGCCGGATGTGATCGCCCACGTAAACACGGGGTCGGCCTCGCCGTAAGTCTTGGAGGAGTCGTCGGCTGCGACCGTGATCGCGCGCGGCTTGACCTCGAGCGTAACCTCACCCTCGGCGGTCGCACCGTCAATCGTCACCCGGTAGGCAACGGTCAGCGTGCCAGCGTCGCGGATCTTGGGGGCCTCGGGAGACCAGTTCTTGCCGTCGGTGCTGTACTGGGCCGTCGCGCCCTCGGGCAGGCTCGTCGCATCGACCGTGTGATACGCACCGTCGTACTCGTCGGAGTAGCCGGCGATAGCAGCGGCAGGAATCTCGTCTGCAGGCAACGCATGCCCACAGACCGTGCACTGCTGATGCTTGGAGCCAGCCTCGGTTGCCGTGGGCGCCTTGTCGATGACCCACTCAAAGGCATGCGCAGTCTCATCGATCTTCTCGCCGCAGGTGCACTCGTGCCAGTGCGTATTGTCGTCAGAGAGCCACTTGTCGTTCACGGCCTCGTGCTTACGCACGCCCTCGACGGTGATGGTGGTCTTCTCCTCGACATTGCTCAGGACGAGCTTTCCATCCTCGCCCTTCTCGAGAACAACGCCGTTCGCCTTGACGGCAAAGTCGTCGCCCGCGTAGTAGCCATCGGAGATCTTTACCGAGAACTCCACGCTTTCGTGCCACTGCAGCCTGTTCGGGCTATGCCACACTATCGAGTAGGCGTCATTCTTATCAGAAAGGGTGACCCATAAGTACTTACCGTTGTCGACATGCACTTCCACAGGCGTGGACGGCATGTAATTATCAGTCTCGGCATACCAGACCTGGTAGTAGCCGGCAGCAAGGTTCTCAATCTTACCGTCCTCGGAAACCAAGGTCTCGCCATCGACGTCCCCGGCTTCGGTGCGGAACAGGCGGTAGGCGACGCCGCCGTGCGCGCCCTCGATTTTGCCGTCGCACTTGCCGCGGATGGTCTCCTTGGCAGCGCTCAGCCCCTTAGGTTTCTCCTGCTCGGCCTTATAAATCGTGTAGGTATACTCAAGGTTTTCGGTAGGAAGGGCATAGTTCTTGATGACCTCGGGGTCACCGACGAGGCCCGTCACCTTTGCCGGATAGCTACCGGCATCGATACCCGTCGCGTTCTCGACCTCATAGGAAACCTTGCCCTCGTCACCCTCGGCAACATTGCTGACCGTGACCTTGGGGCCCTGAGGCTCGCCGTTATAGGTATACGTTCCGACCGTCCAGCCAACACCAATCTGGCGCTTGGTGATCTCGAACGTGCCGGTCTGGAGCGTCGGAGCATAGTTCGCCCTCTGGATCTTGTCCCACTTGTCGCCGACCTCGCTCTCCTCGATCGTCAGCGTATAGGTGCCCACGTTCTCGCCGGCCTCACGGCGAATCTTGAACCAAGAGAGCGGGTGGCCCTTGATGATCGAGCCCTCGACGGCCTCGAGCTCAAAGTCCAGATCGTCATAACCGTACACCTTCGAAGCATCCTTGGGCTTCACCGTTACCGGACGGGGATCGACCTTAAGCTCGACCTCGCCCTCGCAGGTGTCGCCAGACGCGAGCGTCGCCTTAAACTCGACGGTCTTGGAGCCAGCATCGCAGATGAGCGGAGACTCGTCGCTCCACTTCTTCTCGCCTTTCTCGCGATACTGGATAGATGCGACGGTCTCGGCGTTAACCGTCACGCCGTGCTTTTCGCCATCGTAGATACCCGAGTAGCCGGTAATACCGAAGGCGGGGATCTCGACAGACTCGCGCTCGTAGCCGCACGTCTTGCAGTGCTCATGCTTGGAACCGGGCTTATCAGCCGTAGCGGCCTGGTCGACGACCCACTCAAAGTCATGCTTTGCGCGGTCAACGTCCTCCTTGCCACAGGTGCAGGTGTTCCAGTGTTCGGCGTCGTCGTGCCTCCAACCACTACCGTCGGCCTTCTTGGGACCGTCCTTGACCTCAACCGTCAGGACCTCGGAGGCGTTATGGTTACGGTCGGCCTTAAGGCGAACGCTGTATTTGCCAGCGACGAGGCTCTTAACCGACGTCTCGCCTTCGGCAATCCACTGATAGTCGCTGGCGGCCTCGGCTTTCCATTCGTAGGTGTTATCAATCCCGTCGATGCTGCCATCCGCCAAGGCATGCCCGGTCGCGGCCGTCGTCTTGACGTCCTTGGGAGCGGCCTGATCGGCGGGGGTGATCTTGATCTTAAGCTCGCCCTCCACCGGCACGTAGTCGGGTGCGGTAATGCGGTACTTAATTGTCTCGGCACACACGTTGTCATAGACATCGCGCGTGACATTGGTATAGGAGGGGATTCGGTCTTCGTACAGCAAGCCACCATCGACACTATATTCGATCTGCATGCCCTTGGGGGCGTTGTCGACCGTCACCGACGGCGAGTGAGCCTTGCCATCATAGGTGCCGTCAAAGCCCTTGGCCTGAACATTCTCGAACTGCGTGCCGTAGATGCTCCAGTAGAAAAACTTGCCGTATGCAAAGTTTCCCAGACCCCAAGCCTGGCTCCTATACGCACCGGGATCTTTCTCCGAAACCGATTCGTACCAAGCGAGGCGTTCGAAATCGACGCCCTCTTTAAGCTCGATCCATTCGTCGCCAAGCTTATACGTTACCTTAATGCGAGGCGTTATCTCCTCACCCGTCCACTTATAAGACGGAACGTCGTTGAGCACGTCACCGTTGCTGAACCTGACGTTATCCTTCAGCTTGTCGTAGCCAATGATTTCGACCTTGCAAAGATCCTTGCGGTTGGAGTCCTTCTCCGCAAGCGAGGCAGGGTTGATCTTGAACACGCGCTCGAGCGTAACATCGCTCTGCCCCTCGACGGCGACCGTCGCCACCACGCGATAGGTGCCCGCATCGCACGGCTGCGACCCTTCCATCTCGAAGCCCTGGGGATTATTGTCATCCACGCCCCTATAGAACCGCGCGCTCACAATCTTTACCTTGCCCTGGGCTACAGCGTTGTCCTTTTGAGACGGCTTAGTCGTAGCAAGCACAGCGTCGCGCTGTTTACCGTTGTAGGTAAAGCTCAGGTCGCCGCTCTTGGACGACATCAGCGAGATCGTCTCGCCGTCCCTGGAGTAGGCACAGTGCGAGGCCTCATACTGTCCGTTGCACGTAGCCGCGATGCTGTACCCATCCTTGTTGGCGGAATAGGTCCACTCGTGCTCGTGCTTGCGATGGATAACCTTGACCTTGCCATCGGTAACGTCGTATGCAAGGTCGGCATTAGCAAACTTGAGCCTGCTCGCAAGATCCTCCTGAGAAAGATCGCTCGTGCCAAGGTTCACATACTCATAGTAGTAGTACTGCTTGTTGGACTCGGGATCGAACTTGGCGTCGTCGACAGACAGGACGGCTTCGCCCGTAAAAGACTTATCGACGTGAACCTTGCCGTAGCTACCGATTTCGGACGCATCGACACCCTTCGCCTTGGCCGTGGTGACCTTCGTGTTGCCGGCGAGCGTCACAGAGCCACGGACGTAGATCGCACAGCGCTTCTCGTCCTGACCGCTTATGTCGCGACCGTTGAAATAATCAGAGGGGAACACGAACGAATCGTCGATAACCGTACCGTTTATGGTGCACGACGCATCCTTTGCCACCGCAATGGCGCTCGTCATGTGCATCTGATATTGAATATCCCACACCTTGAACATATAAGAGCAGGGTCCATTCCATGACGTATCGCTCGTCGAACGAATGCTGCAGTTATTCAGGGTAACTTTGGCATTTTTGACGCCAATATTGCCCGCATGCACATGGCCGCTCTCGAACTTCATCTCGTCGCATGCAATCATTCCCTGACTGTTGTTTTCGAACGTGCAGCCGCTCAACGTGACCTTGGGGGACTTCGCTCGCCCGACCACGCTCAAGGCGCCGACGCAGTCATCACTATTATTCTTAAACGTGCAGTTGACAAACGTTGCATCCACCGCGACCTGGCTGCCTCTGATAGTCACAGGTGCCGGCGAGGCTTCGTAGATTTCATTATCCTGGTCAACCTTGAATGCGTTGTTCTTGCAGCATTTCCAACCGCTGACATTCACGTTCGTGAAGCTGGCCGTCTCCCCCGCACCCATGGTTCCATAGAGCGTGATTGCCCGAACGGTATCATCGTTATCGGTCCTTGAAACAAGCTTGAGGTTTTTCACGACAAGGTTGAGGCTCTTGCCTGTATTCGGCTTATCGACACCTCCACGCGCTTCGTAATCGTTGCTATCGCTCAAAAACGTTTTTCCATCACAGCGGACCTCGGTCGAGGCGCCCGAATCACCGATGAACTCGACGTAACCGCCCTTAAGCACAAAGAGGGGATGCTGCGAATACGTGAGGTCACGCTTGACGGTCAGCGGGCCGCCCAGAGACGAGCTGTTGGTGAAATACAGGCAAGTCGGATTCTCCTTGGTACCGCCCTCGACCTCATAGTGGTCGATATCGACCGTACCGGCAAACCAGTAGTCTTTGCCGCCGGAAAGTTGGATTACATCACTTTCGCCATACGAAAGCTCGCTCTTCAGGTGTTTCGGTTTGATCGCGGCGGACGGATACGCCTCCGCTACCGTAGGCGTGGCGAGCGTCGTCGCCGCACCCCCAAGCGCCAGCGCTGCAGCCAGCACGCAAGCAGCAAGTCTGCGCACCCCCATCTTCTTCTCCCTCATCACAGCTCCCCTTACCCCTATGCTTTCGCGGTGTTCGTTATCGCTTGGCGCTGGCGGTCGGCTTGATTCCCCGTCCGACCGCCAGCATCGATTGACATGTGTATCCATGGAGTATTGTGCGGCCGCCAAAACCGACGCCCCGCCGCTCGGCGCGAGTTGCGCACCGTGGGGCGCAAACGGGATGTTCCTCCGCGAGCGACAAGCGTGCGATATGGCAAAATCGAGATACAAGGGGGGGCCGAATGCTCAAGATTATCGCCTGCGACGACGACGTCGCTTTTCTAGATAGACTGCACCGGATGATCGACCGCTGGTCGACCGAGACGGGCACGGCAGTCGACGTTGCGCTCGTCACGCGCGGCGAGGACCTGCTGGCCCGCCATGCCGCATCGCGCGCCGACATCATTCTGCTCGACATGATCATGCCGCTCGTCAACGGCATGGACACCGCGAGGGAGCTGCGCCAATCCGATACCGCCGTGCGCCTGGTGTTCCTCACCTCGTCGCCCGAGTTCGCGCTGGAGTCCTATGAGGTCCGCGCCTTCGACTACCTGCTCAAGCCCATAGCGTACGAACGCCTGGCGCAACTGCTCGGCGAGCTTTCGAGCATGCGGCCCGCCGCGACCGATGAGCTCGTGACCAAAACGTCCTTTGGCTACCATGCCCTGCGCCTGTCCGATATCGAATACGCCGAGGCCCGCAACAAGCATGTGGTATTCCACCTGCGCGACGGGCGCGATATCGAAGCGCTCGAGCCGTTCCGCAGCATCGAGGACCAGCTGGCCAAAAACGCAAGCTTCTTTAAATGTCACCGTAGCTACCAGGTCAACCTGCGCAATATCGACCACTTCAACCGCACGGATATCGTCATGCGCTCGGGCGCTTGCATCCCGCTGGCGCGCAGCTGCAAGCAGGGTTTCCAGGATGCTTACTTTGCGGCACGGTTCGAGGGCGGGAGGCGCTAATGCTCCCCACGGTCGAGATGATGCTTTGGGCAATTCACCACGCAACGACCCTGCTTTTTGGCGTTTTTGCCTCGGCGGCGCTCTGCGGTATCGAGATCAACCGGCGTCATGCGCTTGAGCTGGTGATGGTCGGCGCCGTAACCGGATGCGCATTCGGCCTCGCCAATGCCGTCGGCGGCGAGCTTTTCGCCCGTCAGGTATATCCACTCGTCGTGCATCTGCCGCTCGTCATCTATCTGTGCGCGCGCTATCGCCTGAGCCCGCTGCTCGTTATGCTGGGCGTCACCAGTGCTTATCTGAGCTGCCAGTTCAGCAACTGGATGGGCATCGCCGCGCTCGCCGCCACCGACTCGCAAATCGCGTACTACGTGGCACGCATTATCACCACGGCTGTCGTCTTTGCAATCCTGCTGCATTGGGCCAGCGACATCGGCCCGCGCCTGGCGGTTAAAAGCCCCACCGAGCTCGAGATTCTACTCATCCTGCCGCTCGTCTATTACATCTTTGACTACGCCACTAACGTCTACACCACGCTCTTCCACTCGGGCTCCGTGGTGACGGTTGAGTTTTTGGCGTTTGCGCTTTGCGCGTTCTACCTTATGTTTCTTGCTGTGTATCTGCGCGAATACGAGGCAAAGGAAACCGCCGAGCGCGAGCGCTGGATGCTTGCGACCCGCGACAGCGCGGCCATCAAGGAACTCGAGGCCTGGCGCCAATCTGGACGTGAGCTTTCGGTCCTCCGCCATGACATGCGGCACTTCCTGCGCGGCCTTGAGGCTTTGATCGAGGAGGGCCGCATCGACGAGGCACTCGAGCGCATCGACGAGCTCTGCGAGACGAACGACCGCACCGCCGTGCGCCGCTACTGCGCCAACGACACGGTCAATATCGTGCTTTCGTCATTTAGCTCCGATATCAACCGAAACGGCATCACCGCCGATTTGCGCGCTGCCGTGCCCGAGAGCGTCCATGTAGCCGACGTCGATCTGTTTAGCGTGCTCTCAAACGCCCTGGACAACGCCATCGTCACCGCAAGCGCCGCCCCCCAGGGCAAGCGATTTGTCGATCTGGACCTGCGTTGCGAGGACGGGCAACTGCTCCTTTTGGTCTCCAACACGTTTGGGCGCCCGCCGCGCATGGTCGACGGCATGCCCGTAGCCGGGCACACCGGACACGGCTTTGGAACCAAGAGCATTAAGCTTGCCGTCGAACGCATGAACGGCAACTGCCAGTTTCGCATCAACGGCGACCGGTTTGAGCTTCGCGCCGTGATGTAAGGGCGCGACAAGTCGGCGCCGCGCTCGACCCGTCAGGACCGCCTTGCCGGCTCCGGTCCGCTACAGCGGCGCGGCTGCCGGGGTCAGCTGCTTGATGTATGCCCACATGCGCTGCTTGGCGGCTTTGTCAGTGAGCGCCGCCTCAAAACCGTCGAGCGCGAGCACGCGACGACCCTGCACATGGGCGACCAAGCCGGGCTTGAGCATGGCGGTATCGAAGTCGTCGATTGCCACGAGCATGTCGGCATAGGTCTCGCGCATGGTATCGGCCGCGCGATCGTCCAACAGCAGGACCGCCTCGGGGTCCAAGGCCTCGAGCGCCTCGCGGAACAGCTCGCACGGCAGGCCCTCGCCTGTCGCAACCGCCCCATCGCCCGCGCCGGCAACACTTGCCAGCACGCAAAAATCCTCTGGCGCGTAGCCGATGGCGCCGAGCGCTTTGCGCAGCGCAGCACCGTCCGGACCGGCAGCCAGCTCGCCGCCCGCACGTTCGGCATCGTCTAAATCACCTTTTACCAGCACAATCGGCGAGCACGCATTTCCTGCGATACGCACGCCGCGGCCCGCGAGCGATGCGAGCTCCTGCTCGGTCGCCTGGGCGATGGCTTCTTTTTTCTGGCTTTGTGACGTGGGCATGCGCTCTCCAATCGTTTGCGTGCCCACCATTATATAAAAGAGCCGCCTGCGAGTGGTTGCATTACGGGCCGTTGGGTATAAGCACGGTCGTACTGAGTTTTACGCGGCCGAGCCGCGTCGCACTATGGAGGTCACCATGGCTGACATTAAGCAGATTACCCCCGAGAACTTCGATTCCGTCGTTAACGGCAGCCTTCCCGTGCTGGTTGATTTTTGGGCACCGTGGTGCGGTCCCTGCCGCTCGCTCTCGCCCATTGTTGACGAAGTGGCCGACGAGCTGGCCGGCAAACTCGCCGTCGCCAAATGCAACGTCGACGACAATCAGGACCTGGCCATGAAGTTTGGCGTTATGAGCATCCCCACGCTGGTTGTCTTTAAGAACGGCGAGGAAATCGACCGCTCCGTTGGCGCGCTGCCCAAGGCCAGGCTGCAGGCGCTGCTTGAGAAGCACCTGTAATACGCCGGTCATGTGCTGCCGTCCATGAGCGGTTTTGCGCCGCTCACCGGAGAGCCGGGTGCTGCGCCCGCGACCACGGATAGTATGGTAGTCACAAACAGCCCCCAGTGAACGGGTGCGGGTCGCACAGACTCGTACCCGTTTTCTTATGCAGCTGCGCACAGAGCGGGCGTAGTAAAATCTGAACCACTGAACTACCCCATACAAAAGGAGATTTTCCATGCATGATGTTGGAATGAACATGAGCCAGCTTGCCATGAGCGTCAAACAGGTCGACGACACCATCGAGCTCGCTCATGAGTGGAGCCATCAGCTGCTGCATGCGACCGAGAATTTTGACATGGAGCGCATCGGCGCCAAGCTCGAGGCAGCCATGGCCGCGCTGCACGAGGCCCATGCCGCACTCGAGGGCTACGAAGAGGCCATCGAGGCCGACCACAACTCCGTCGGCTCCGTGAAGCTGGTGTAAGGTGGCCGAACACGAGCACAGCTGCGGGTACGAGCACGAGCATCCGCACGGGGCGGACGGTGACGCGGGCTGCCACTGTAGTGGTTCCGGCTCCGAGCTGGTCCGCTTTTCGGTTACCGCACCCGACGATCTGCTGCGCCGTTTTGACGAGCAGATCGCACGCCGCGGCGACGTGGCCAACCGATCCGAGGCCGTGCGCGACCTGATTCGCGCCTCGATCGCCAAGGAGCAGATGCGCACGCCCGATGAGCACGTTATCGGGTCGCTCACCATGATCTACGACCATCACACCGGCGATCTGACGCGCCGTCTGGACGAGGTGCAGCACGACTACACCAACGAGATCGTATCGACCATGCACGTGCATCTGGATCACCACAACTGCTTGGAGATTCTGGCGCTCAAGGGTCGCGGCGAGCGCGTCTACGAACTAGTCGATCGCCTGCTGGGCCTGCGCGGCGTTAAGCACGGCGAGCTCACGTGCGCCGCCACCAAGCAGAGCCTGGGGCTGTAGCGGGATTTCCCGCAGCGCACCTGCCAAAAAGGGACAGGTTTGTTTTGGCAGGTTTAGCGTTTTACCTACCAAAACAAACCTGTCCTTTTTTTGGTCGGTTTTGATGAGGGGTGTCGCATGCGGCATGTGCATATTCATGTGACGGGCATTGTGCAGGGCGTTGGCATGCGGCCGTTTGTGTATCGCGAGGCCATTGCGCATGGCATTTGCGGATGGGTGCTCAATGCGGGCGACGGCGTGCATATCGAGGCGCACGCTTGTGCCGAGGCGGTTGACGGATTTGTCGCCGCGCTTTCTGAGCATGCGCCCGCGGCGGCTCGCGTTGAGCGAGTCGATATTGCGGATTTGGAGCCTGGCGGCTGGAGCACTGCCGATGAGCAGGGCTTTCACATTGTGGCGTCACAGGACCAGACCGCGCACACGACGCTCGTCTCGCCCGATATCGCCACCTGCGACGATTGCCTGCGCGAGTTGTTCGATCCCGCCGACCGACGCTATCACTACCCCTTTATCAACTGCACTAACTGCGGCCCACGCTTTACCATCATCCGGTCGCTGCCGTATGACCGAGCGGCTACCTCGATGGACCGTTTCCCCATGTGTCCCGCCTGCGCCGCGGAGTATGCCAATCCACTCGACCGTCGCTTTCACGCGCAGCCCGATGCCTGCTTTGATTGCGGGCCGCATATTACGTGGCGTGAGGCTGTGAACGGCGATGCGTGCGGGAATTCGTCCGCGACACCGGTCGTCGGCACCACACGCGAGGCCAGCGACGCCATCATCGAACGCTGCGTTGAGCTGCTGGCCAGCGGTGGCGTCGTCGCCATCAAGGGCCTGGGCGGATTCCATCTAGCCTGTGATGCTGCCAACGAGCAGGCGGTGGCCGAGTTGCGCCATCGCAAACGCCGCAGCAACAAGCCGCTTGCCGTCATGGTGCGCAGTCTTGCCGATGCCGGGCGCCTGTGCCATATCGACGACGCTGAGCGCGGCTTGCTGGCCGGCAGTATCCGCCCCATTGTGCTGCTGCGCCGGTGCACTGTTGGCGAGGGCAACGGCGGTTCCCCCGACATCCTCGCCCTCGCACCATCTGTCGCGCACGACTTGCCCGAGCTCGGCGTCATGCTCCCCTATACACCGCTTCAACATCTGCTGCTTGCAGCTGCCGCGTCGCATGACATGCACGCGCTGGTCATGACCAGCGGAAACCTGAGCGAAGAGCCCATCGAGACCGACGACGCCCTTGCATGGGAGCATCTCGTTGCCGCCGGCATCGCCGACGCGCTGCTCGGCAACGACCGCGCGATCCTGTCGCGCTACGACGACTCCGTGGTACGCGTGGTCGACGGCGACGTCATGCCCGTACGCCGTGCACGCGGATATGCGCCGCAACCGCTGTCGTTGCCGGCGCTCGACGGCACCACGCCCTGCGTACTCGCCTGCGGGCCGCAGCAAAAAGCCACGATTGCACTCACTCGCACGGACTCGGACGGTCATACGACCTGTTTTGTGTCGCAGCATATCGGCGATGTCGAAAACGGCGCGACTTTCGATGCTTGGAGCGCCGCGCGCTCGCGTCTGGAAAACCTCTTTGACCTGGCGCCTGCCGCCTTGGCATGCGACATGCATCCCAGCTATCTGTCGAGCCAATGGGCGCGCGAGCACGATCTGCCGCTTATCGAAGTCCAGCACCACCATGCGCACATCGCGAGCGTAATGGCAGAGGCGATTGTCGCAGGCCGGCTTGCGCCCGATGCACGCGTCCTCGGCATCGCCTTCGACGGCACGGGCGCCGGCACCGATGGCACCATATGGGGCGGTGAGTTTCTTGTCGCCCGTCTCGCCGATTTTGAGCGCGTCGCGCATCTGCGCGCCTGGGCGCTTCCCGGTGGCGCCGCATCCGTACACGATGCCCGCCGCAACGCCTTTGCCCTGCTCAGCGAGCTCGACCTGCTCGAGCACCCGGGAGCCGCTGGGCTCTTGAACAGCCTTGACGAGCAAACGCGCAGCATAACGGCAACGATGATCGAGCGCGGCATCAACAGTCCGCGCACTAGCAGCATGGGTCGCCTGTTTGATGCCGCAACCGCGATTTTGGGCATTTGCGGCCAGGCAACCTACGAGGGCGAACCCGCCATCGAGCTCGAAGCCGCCGCCTGGCGCGCGTTCGACAGCGAAATCGCCCATTTTCCCGACGACAACGCCGGCTACTCCGCATCTGACCCATCGTGGCTGGACGGCCCCTATGTTCTGGACCAGAAAGCACTCTTTGAGGCACTTTTGGAGGGAATTGAAGCCGGAGCGCCCGCCGACAGGCTCGCACTCGACTTCCATGTCGCCGTCGCGCGCTCCTCGGCGCGCATCGCCACCGAAATCTGCGCGCGCGAGGGCATCGACACCGTCGCGCTCTCGGGCGGCGTGTTCATGAACCGACTTCTGCTTCAGCTCCTCACCCGCGAGCTCAAAAGCGCAGGCCTTACCGTACTTGTCCCCCACACCGTACCCGTCAATGACGGCTGCATCGCCTACGGTCAGGCGGCGGTCGCAAGCGCTCGTCTTGCGCAGATTGCATCGCAGTAGCTCGCCCTCGCACGCCGCCGCGCCCAGCCGTCTCACAGGTGTAGCGCGTTTGCCCGCAGCGCCCGCGAGCGCTACCATCAACTGATGGATTATTGAGCGCCCGTCCAGCGCAAAGCGTATAAAAGGGGAACAATATGTGCCTTGCCGTTCCCGGTAAAGTAGTCAAACGCGACGACGACCTCAAGGCCACCGTCGACATGATGGGCATCGAGCGCCCCGTGTCGCTGCGACTCGTGCCGACGGCGCAGGTTGGCGACTATATTCTCGTACACGCCGGCTTTGGCATCCAGATCGTCGACGAGCAGGAAGCGCAAGAAACGCTCGAGCTTGTTAATGCCATGTCCGAGCTGGTCGAAGAAGACCAACTGGCCAGCAACCCGGCCGAGGCATACTAGTGGCGGCCGAGCAGCCGGCGCGCTCCGGTATCGACTTCTCGGCATTCCGCGATCCCAAGCTGGCTCGCGAGCTCATCGAACGCATCCATGAACTCGTCGGCGACCGCACCATCAACCTTATGGAAGTCTGCGGCACGCACACCGTGAGCATCGGCCGCTATGGCTTTCGCTCCATTATGCCGGCCGGGCTCAAGCTGCTGAGTGGCCCGGGCTGCCCCGTCTGCGTAACCGCCAACTGCGACATCGACCACGCGATCGCGCTCGCCAACATAGACGGCGCCATCATCACCACCTTTGGCGACATGATGCGCGTGCCCGGATCGTCCACCTCGCTCGCTGCGCAAAAGGCGGCAGGGCGCGACATCCGCATCGTCTATTCCCCGCTCGACGCGCTCGACATCGCCGAGCAAAGCCCCGATCGTCCGGTCATTTTTATGGGCGTGGGCTTTGAGACTACGACGCCCACCATCGCCGCCGCCATCTTGGAGGCCGAGGCACGCGGGCTTTTGAACTTTTCGGTCTATTGCGCCCACAAGACCACGCCGCCGGCGTTGCGCGCCATCGCCAACGACCCCGAGACCGCCATCGACGGCTTTATCCTGCCGGGCCATGTCGCCACCATCACGGGCTTGGCGCCCTTTAGCTTTTTGGTCGACGAGTTCAATACCCCGGGCGTGGTCACGGGATTTGAACCGGTCGATATCCTGCAGGGCATCTGCATGCTGGTCCAGATGGTTGTCGAGGGCAGGCCCGCGATCGACAACGCCTACCGCCGTGGCGTCAACGCAGACGGCAACCCCGTGGCGCGCCAGCTGGTCGAGCAGGTGTTTGAGCCATGCGGCACCACGTGGCGCGGGCTGGGGCCGATTGCCAACTCGGGCCTTTCTATCCGCCCCGAGTTCTCGCGCTTTGATGCCCGCGCTCGCTTTGACGTGCCCGTTGAGGCGACGGTCGAGCCGCGTGGATGCCGCTGCGGCGACGTGCTGCGCGGGACCATTACGCCGAACAGCTGCCCGCTCTTTGGCCGCACCTGCACGCCCGAGCACCCCGTCGGCCCGTGCATGGTGAGCTCCGAGGGCAGCTGCGCGGCGTACTACCGTTATCGCGGCTAGCCCGGACGCACCCGCACGCTGGCACCACCCACGATTGGAGTTTTCGATATGTCCCATAGCGTCACCGATAGCACTGTCCTGCTGGGCCACGGCTCGGGCGGACAGATGATGAAGCGCATTATCGATGAGGTCTTTTTGGATGCCTTTGGGTCGCCCGAGCTGCTTGCGGGCAACGACGCCGGTGTCGCCGCGCTGCCCGCAAGCGGGCGAATCGCCATGTCGACCGACAGCTTTGTGGTAACGCCGCAGTTCTTCCCCGGCGGCAATATCGGTCGCCTCGCCGTATGCGGAACCGTCAACGACGTCGCGACCTCGGGCGCTAACGTGCGCTACCTCTCATGCGGTTTTATCCTCGAAGAGGGCTATCCCATGGACAAGCTGCGCCAGATTGTGCAGACCATGGCCGAAACGGCACATGAGGCAGGCGTGAAGATTATCACCGGCGACACCAAGGTGGTCGAGCGTGGCGGTGCCGACGGCGTCTACATCAATACCGCCGGCGTGGGCGAAGTGCCCGCGGGCGTAGCGCTCAGCGGTGCAAACTGCCGGCCCGGCGACGCCATCCTGGTATCGGGTACGCTAGGCGACCACGGCATCGCCATCATGAGCCAGCGCGAGGGCTTGGCGTTTTCGAGCAACATCGAAAGCGACGCTGCGCCGCTCAATCATCTGATTGCCGACGTGCTCGCCGCTGCCCCCGACACCCGCTGCTTCCGCGACCCCACGCGCGGCGGCCTGGCATCCACGCTCAACGAGTTTGCCCAGGCCAGCAGCGTTGCCATGGAGGTCGACGAAGATGCCGTGCCCGTGCGTCCCGACGTGCAGGCCGCCTGCGAAATGCTCGGCTACGATGTGCTGCAGGTGGCAAACGAGGGCAAGATGGTTGCCGTCGTGCCGGCCGAGCAAGCCGATGCGGCGCTGAGCGCCATGCGCGCCGCCCGCTACGGCGAGAACGCCGCCATCATCGGTCGCGTGTTGCCACTTGCCGAGGGCTCCCGTCCCGCCGTGCGCGTGCGCACCGGCTGGGGCTCGACCCGCATCCTCGACATGCTCGTGGGAGAGCAGCTGCCGAGAATTTGCTAGCGGCTGCTCTGCAAGCTGCCCAGCATCCGGCCACAATCGGCCCGCCCATTTTCACTGGGACGTTGGCCCACTCAAACTGCGGGGAGATGGAAGGGCCCTCCTGCCGAGCTGATCGGCAGGAGGGCCCTTCGCTTTGCAAAACCATACTCCTTGCAGTATTTACCTGTCAGGCAGACGCTCGCTACGCCGCGCGACGCTTGGTGTAGAAAAACCAGCCGCCGACGGCCGCGATACCGACGATGCCCACGGCAACACCGGCGATGGCAAAGCCGTTCGAGCCCGCGTCCGCAGCCTTGTTGGCGGCGCCGGCGCTCAACGCGGCGGTCTTGCCGGACGTGCCCGACTTTTTGCCGCTCTTGTCTGTCTTGCCGGCGACGGAAGACTCCGTCGAATCCTTCTTGCCGAATTCGGCCTCGGCCTTGGAATCGCCAGCTGCCTTGGCGCCCTCGCTCGAGGAAGCACCGGCCATCTTGGCGGCCACAGGAGCCATTACGCCCGCAAAACCGGCGGTCCCGTTGCCGGCACCGCCGTCCGACCCGGCACCCGGCGTCAGGACGCCCGGCGCCACCGTGGGCTTCTGCGGGTCCTTGCTGCTCGAGCCCTTGCCCGCCGTCACGGCCGTCTTCCAGGCAATCGTCTCTCCCGAGGAGACACGATACGTCGTGAGCGCGCGGAGCGCCTGCTCGGTCGCCATGGCGTTGGCCGCGCCGCCCTTGCTGTGCGCATAGCCGTTGCCGCCGTCCACGCGGTACAGGTCCAGCGCGCAGACCACGTTGGTCACGGCATTTGCAAACCCGTTAACGGGGTTGGCCGGGTCACGGTCGAGCGAAAGCAGCGCGAGGATCACCTGGGCATTGGCCTCGGCAGAACCGAAATCACAGGTGCCCGCGCTCATCTTGCCCTTGAGGTAGGAGAGGCCGTTCTCGATGGCAGCATCGACCTTGGTGTCGCCCTCATAGGGCGCCACGGCCTGGATCGCCATGGCCGTCAGGTCCACGTCGCCCAGACGCGTACCCTCCACGGCGTCGTCGCTGCCGAGAAGCTCGCAGACGGCGTCCGCGAGGCTCGCGCGCGTCCAGGCAGAACCGGCGGGTACATCCGAGCCGCTCGCATTAAGCGCCATCAGCGCAAAGATCTTCTCGTTGGCGCGCGTCATATCGGTGCGGCTGCAGATGAGCTCGACCAGGTTGACGCCGTCATAGTCGGTGATGTCCTCGCCGATGGCGGAGAGAGCCAGCGCCACACGCTCGGTCTCGGTCAGAGCGCAGGTCGCGCTTCCCCACTCGGCCTTGTGCTCGGCCAGCGAGGCGTGGTAGTTGTCGAGCAGCCCGGAATCGATCGTGCGGCCCGCCTTGGCAAAGTCATAAATCTCCCACTCGTCGCCGTACCGGAAGGCGTCGGAGCTGCGGCGCGCGTCGATGAACGCAGCAGCGGCATCGATGCCCGCCGAGGCGGACTCACTCGTAGCGGAGCTCGCGGCCACGCCGGCCACGGTGATGGTAAGCGTCACGGGCTCGGCACCGGCGGTCGCGTCCACCGGCGTACCCGTCGCGACCACCGTACCGGCCGAAAGCGCCGTCACCGTGTAGTCGCTCGAGGCCACGTACAGGCCGTCGTCGGGAGCGCCGTCGACGTGCTTCCAGGCGCCCTTCTCGTTGCGGTCGATGCCCACGATACCCGAGGCGTCCTTGCCGTCGAGCGTCTTGAACGTCCAGATGAGGCCGGGCTCGGTCACGCTCCAGCCGTCCGCGTCGTTCTTACCGGTAAAGGTCAGGTCGAGCTTTTGCGCCGAACCGGCCTTGAGGTAGAGGCTGTCCGTGCCGGCCGTCACGCTCGCAAGCGGATTTTGGTAAGCATAAGTCACGTCGCACGACGCGCTGATGACCTTGCCATCGGCGTCCGTGTCGGGCAGCGTCGCAGTAAACGTGGTGGTGCCAGCCTTGTACGCCGTGTAGCCGATCTCGCCCGCGGTGGTGTAGGCCGCCACGGCAGGATCGCTGCTCGTCACGGTAAAGTTGTCGCGGTTGGTGGCGTTGTCGGGCGCCACCACCGGGCGTGCGTGATCGGTCAAAAACGCGCCGCGCTCGGAGAGTGGGTTGCGGCCCTGCAGGTAGACGGTGGCGCCGTCCTCGTTATAGCCCATCGAGATGGACGTAGCGGCCACGGCTTCGGACGTCAGCGTCACGCTCTTGGAGCCGGCGCCCGCAGATGCGGCGTCGCGCGGGGTAACGGTGATCGTGGCACTGCCGGCATGCTTGAAGTAAAAGCAGGCCGAGTAGTCGTTGCTGTAGATGGTCGTAGGATCGCTCGAGGCAAAGTGGAAGCGGCTGAACGAAACGGGCACGTACTCGCCCTTATCGGCGTCGACGTAATGCACGCGAATCTCGAGGTTGCGCACCTCGGAGCCCTGGACGGTAGCCGCACCATCGGTCACGTTGCTCACGGTGCCGTCGGAGGCACGATACCACAGCTCAAAGTCGTCGAACTGCTTGGCCTTGGCCTTGATCTTGATGGTAGCCACGGTCTGCTCGGAGCCATCGCCCTTGTGCTCGGTGGCGGTCACCGTGCCAGTAGCGTTGTCGTAGACGTAGAGCTCACCCGTGGACTCGTTGATACCGATGTTGCCGCGGTTGGCGTCATCGGTGCCCCAGGTGATGGTGCTCGTGGCCGGGACGCCCTTAAGTGCAAAGACGCCAAGTTTGCGGTAGGCGTCCACAGCATCAGGCGAAACCTCGAGCATATGGCCGGCAACTGTCTGGCTGGTGCCGTCGTTGGCCGTGAAGCTCACGGTGTAGGCGTCGTCGGGCGTGGTGTCCTCGGGCGCCTGGTAGCTGTTGCCCGAGCCAAAGACCGGCGTGCCATTTTTATCGATACCCCAGCTGCTGCCGTTGGCGCCGCAGTTGGCGTTGATGAGATCGGCGAAGGCATCGGTGGCCATGTCGGCGGGGTCGACGGCATAGGAGTTGACGAGCGCCGAGGCGGGAGCGTCCATCTTGTTGGTGAGGAATGCGCCCCAGTAGGTGTTGACGAGCTGGCCCGCGCTATAGGTCGCGAACAGCGCGCCCGCTGTGCCCTCGGAGGTCGACACGCAGTTGGACACGATGCCGCCGTCGAGCGTACGCGCAAAGCCCGCGACGCCCTTGCCGGTCACACTCGTGGAGCAGTTGAGCACGGCACCCTGAACCTTGTTGCCCAGGGGGCCGAACGCCTTGCCGTCCGTCGCCTGCTTCAGTTTGCCGGCAAACGAGATGTTCTGCACCACGCCCGTGGAGGCAACGCCGTCCATGAGCGACTTCACGCCGCCGCCGTTGGCGAAGGTGATGGTGTGGCCCTGTCCATCAAGCGTGCCCGCGAGCATGCCCGTGGGGGCAAAGAACCAGCTGTCATCGATGGTGACGTCGTTGTCGAGAACGTAGTAGGCGTCGGCGTCGGCGGGTTTGAACCTGTTTTTGAGGTCGCTCTGCGAGCTCAGGTGCACTACGTTCTGCGGCTGAGCCACGGGCTCGGTGGGCTTGGGCTTCTCGAGCGCGGCAATGGCATCGGTGAGCGTCTTGGTTGCGGCGTTGACCTCGGCCTGCTTGGCGTCATCGTTGGCGTAGACATCTTGAGCGCTCACAAGGGCCTCAGCGAACTTGGACCAGCTCTCGGCCGTGTAGCCGCCCTCGACCTTGGCGCTGGCATCGTCAATCGCAGCCTTGAGGGCATCCTTGTTCACAACAGCCGCAGCGCCGCCCGAAATCAGCACGGGCAAACCGCCCTGCGCAGACCAGGTAAAGCCGGTGGCAGGGACATCGGTGTTGAGCTTATCGACCGAGACCTGGGTCTTGAGCTCGTCGACAGAAATTTTGCTGCCGAAGGAAGAATCGACCTTGTAGCCGCACGCCTGATCGCCCGCAGTGAACAGATTGTTGGCCACGGTGCCAGACTTGTAATATCCAACAAGACCGTGGGCGCAAAAACCCGACATCGATCCGGAAACGTAGGAGTTGATTACAGATCCACCGTTGAGCGTTCCCACCAGGCCACCGTAATCGGCCCAGGAGCCGTCATCGCTCAAAGCCGCCGTCGACCAGCACATCTGCACGGTTCCCGAGCAATTGATCGCAAGGGCGCCCTCATAATCGCCCATGGTTGCCCGGCCCGTCACGCCCAGATTCTGCACCGTACCAGCCACGCTCTTCGCCAGCGTCTTGCCGTTGAGCACGATGCTGTGGCCCTGGCCATCGAGCGTACCGGCCACGGTCTCGATCTGTTGGTCAGCCTCAAGGCTGATATTCGCCGCGAGCTTCACGACAGCCCCGGCCTCGATGGTGGTGGGCAGCTCATCGGCAAAAGAGACCATCACGGTCTCGCCGGCCTTGGCGACGCGCGCGCCGCGTGCCTGCTGAGCATCGGCATCCTCGTCGTCGATGTCCGCCGCGGCAGCAAGGCTCTCATCGGCAGACGGAGCGGCCTCGGAGCTCGCCTCGTCCGCCGATGCCTCGGCGCCTTCAGCACCCGTCTGCTCGTCCGCAGTGAAACTCGACTCGTCGGCATTCTCGGCAGTATCCGCCTGCTGCGAGGCCTGGGCCTGCGCCTGCACAGCGATCTCTGCCACGCCCTCGGCAAATGCCGACGTACCCGGCATCGACCAGACGAGCAGCGCCGAGAAAGCAGCGGCTCCCAGGCGCTTGAGCATAATGTTGTTTCGCGTCACCCGTTCTCCTTCTTTCGCGAACCTGCAATAGAGCCATGGCGAAGAAGGCGGGGCAGGCGATACCCCGGCAGCACAAAGGCGCACGTCAGCCACCCTATCGGCAGCAAAACGCACGCTCAGCAGCACCCCTTGTAGACCGGAATCCAGCGGCAAACAGAGCGGCCCTCGGTTTCGAGAAGAGCGCGGGCAGGTAATCTGACTCGCGGGCGCGCCCGCATACAGTAACCGCCTTGCTCGGGATTCTCACCCGATTCCCCTTTATGCGCTCGCGCGCACCCGTGCTCCGGCTTCTATTTTTAATCGGAGGAAGTGTACGTTACCGCAGGTAAATCGGTCAATGCGCTACACAAAAACCGCCATACCCGAGCCATATGGCTCCCGGATGACCACCTATAGGCAACCCATATCGCCACTAGGCCGCCAACGAACCAAGCCCGCCCGCAAGATTGAGCAGGCCGAATGTCCCCCGTGGGGCTGAGGGGGCCAAATGTACCTGCTAGAAGCCATTTAAGCGTTTTAACAGGGACTTTTGGCCCCCTCAGTCCCACGGGGGCTTTTTGGCCCGCTCATTTTGCTTTAGCTCAAGCAAACGGTCCCGCACGATTACTCGTACGGGACCGTTTTTAGTTAGGGCTGTCGTCTATGACCCGCTCCGGTTAATTCGCACGCTTGCGGATAAGCACGGCCCCCATAACGGCCAGAACTCCAGCCACCGTCAGAAGCGCCACGGTCACCACAGACGAATCACCGGTCTTGGCAAGCCCTCCCTTGGTCGCCTTCTTGGCGGTATCGGTCTTGACGTCCGTCTTCACATCCGTCTTCTGACCGGGCTTCTGCCCAGGCTCCTCCTGCGCAGCCTGCGTCACGGTCACCGTCGCTTCATCGGACGTGGAAACCAGCCCGGCAGCACTCGTCACCTCAACGCGATACACCTTTGAACCGACCTCGGTCGTCGCGGCGACGTACTCAGCCGCCGTCGCGCCGTCGATGGCAGAGAAGTTACCGTCCTCGCCCTTGACGAACCACTGGTAGGTAAGCTGGGCATCCGAGCCATCCACGCTGTCATCAACCGTCGCGGCAACGCTCAGCTTGGCCTCAGCGCCCTGAGCACACGTTACCGACTGCGGCTGAGCCGTGATGCTGGGAGCAACAAAAGCGGACGCGTACATAATCGGGGTCCGGGAGGTTCCATTCTCGGCGTCATAGTCGCTCGGCATAAACGCACTCGAGGTATCTCCCGCATTCACATAGGCGCGCATCTCATCGAGAAGCTTGGCCGCCTTGTTGTAGACCTGTTCGCTCACTGCGGCAAACGCCTTGTTGGCAAGGTCCGTGCGCTGATCGGCAGGGGTCGCCTGCATCAACCCGTCAACAACGTCCTGCTGGGCGATAACCTGCTTCTGAAGGACATCGAGGTAGGCGCGCACGTTCTCACCCATCGAGGCACGGTTGTTGTAGGCGAGCGTGTTGATGTCCATGAAGACGTAGTCGAGGTTCTTGCCGTCCTTTTCGACCAAAGCCTGCGCAACGTCGTCCTTGCGTCCTGTATAAGTGCCGTCCACCGTGTTCCACGCCGGGAAGTAGTCAGCCGGAACTTCCGTCAACAGCGCAGAGTAGCTGGGCAGGTACACGCTGAACTCGCAACGCGAAAGCGCTTCCCACTGAATCGTGGCGATATCACTGGAAAGGCCGGACCGAATCTGGAAGATATTGCCCTCGGTCGTCCTGTTGTTGCCGATGGCATACAGGGCACTGTTGAGATTGGCGTTGAGGCTGTCATCCTGCTCACCGCGGGCAGCGAGGGAACGCAACGCCGTGAACGTATCGGATTTGATGCCCGGCGTAAACGTCAGCTGCGGGTCGATGAGCGAGGTGACGCGACCCTGTTCATCAACGGTATAGTCCGTCTGAGGCGCAAGGGCAGCACCGAAGTAAGCACGTCCCTGGGCCAGGCGCGTATTCTGCGACGAACCCGAATTCTCCTTGCCATACGTCTTGAAGATGTTCGGCGTGCCGTCGTCATAGGTTACGAGAACGCCGTTGGACTCGGGCAGCGTCACGACATCGGCCGAGTGCAGGCACTGACTCGCATCGTCAAGATCGACCTTATACTGCAGGCCGCCGATGTTGGGATTAACGGACGCCACGTCGTCGCTCATCTTGACGGCAATCCACTGATGGCCCGAAAGCTGAGCGAAAATCCAGGTCTCGGTATTGTCGGCAATGACGATCTGGTTGCAGTCCTGAGAGCCATACTGATCGATGATGGCACCGAGCTTCTCCACGCCGTCGCGCGCCGTGGACGAAACGCTCAACAGGTAGTCGGCCAGGTTATACTCGCCGATGCCCGTGTCGACACGAGGGTCGAGAGCATCGATTCCGTCGTTGTAATCCGTTGTGAGCGTCGCGGAAACGGAGACGCCGCGCTCGTTGGTGCCGGCCTCGGAATACACGCGGGACGCTGCCTCGTCGTCCTGGGCATCCCACTCATCGGGATTGTCACGAACATAGGTGTAACGATACGAGCGACCCTGATAGGTGTACTCAAAGCCGGTCCCCGGCACAGAATCGTTCTCGAAAGAACGGAAGACAGGGTTGTCGATCGGCTGCTGCACGCCAAAGGTCTTGCAGTAGCGAGGTGAAAAGTCCTCGGCGCGGCCGACATAGGTATCGCCCGTCGTTGTCTGGTTCTTACCGATGTAAACCTGCGTGCAGGCGAGCGCGGGCGCGGGCATGGCAAGCACAAGCGCCGCGACTATGCCCCCCCTAAACGCCTTCTTAGCAAAAGCCGGTAACCTCATACGTTCTCCCCTCCACACGGAGCCCGAACTACCCACCAACAATATGCGTAATGAGAACACTTTAGCTGGGTAAATCGGATTGAATATGCAGTTATCAGCTTATCTTATGTGTTAAGGAAGTATGGACACGGCACTCGTAACAACCCGTGACTGGTCGTTTGCATCTGGCAGGCGGCATTCCCCGCAGGGTTGAACAGGCCGATAAGCCCCGTGCGCAAGATTGAGCGGGCCGAGTGTCCCCCGTGGGGCTGAGGGGACCAAATGTACCTGTTAGAGGCCATTTAAGCGTTTTAACGGGGACTTTTGGCCCCCTCAGTCCCACGAGGGACATTTGGCCCGCTCATGCCCGACTGGAACGGCACGCGCTATCATGGGTGCCGTTTTGATGAGTCATCTTGATGGGAGCGTACCTATGGCAGCTTTTTCCACCGTGATCTTTGACCTTGACGGCACCATCCTCAACACGCTCGAGGACCTGGCGGCCGCCGGCAACCATACCTGCGAGATGCACGGCTGGCCCACGTTTGCTGTTGACGAATACCGCTATAAGGTGGGAAACGGCATGCTCAAGCTGGTTGAGCGCTTTATGCCTGCCGAGTATGCGGGCGACGGCCGCATGTTTGAGCAGGCGCTTGCCGAGTTTAGGGCTTACTACGGCGAGCACAAGGAGGACCACACCGCCCCCTATGCCGGCACAATCGAGATGCTCGACCGCCTGCGTGCCGCGGGCGTGCAGCTTGCCGTGCTCACCAACAAGGACCACGTCTCGGCGGCTCCGCTTATCGAAAAGTATTTTGGTTCCGAGCGCTTTGCGCTGGTACAGGGCCGTGTCGATGCGTTTCCGCCTAAGCCCGAAGCACCCGTCACGCTGCATGTGATGGAGGAGCTGGGTGCTGATCCGGCAACCACGCTCTATGTGGGCGATTCCAATGTCGATATCCTGACCGGCCACAACGCCGGCCTTAAGAGCGCGGGCGTCAGCTGGGGCTTCCGCGGCCGCGCAGAGCTGGAAGCCGCCGGCGCCGACTACGTGGTGGACACCCAGGCAGAGCTCGCGGCGCTGGTGCTGGGCGAGTAACCGCTCATCCCTCCCACGGGCAGCTAATGTGGGACGGGACTCTTTTAGCTGCCCCCCGCACCAAAGAAGTGTCCCCAAGTGCCGCCCCAATGACTACCATGGCAACGCCGCAGGTAGAGGACGGACAGCGAAAACGCCCCTAAGCGAGCAAGGTGACGTGAAATGAAAGGGCGCTGACCTTCTGGTCGCGCGCTTGAAATTGAACGTCAGATTGCCGCTTAGGGGCGTTTGCAGCGTCAACTGGTTACGCGGTTCGTAGAACCGCGTAATCCCCTAGCTCATCATCGCATTCATCATCTCGGTGGTTGCGGAATCGTCGGCAGACCACTCGTTATCCTCGTTGGCGGAATACTTAAAGGTGACCTTGGTGTCCTTGGTCTTAGCGGCCTTGGTCACGTCGACCATCACCTGGCCGGCCATCTTGTACAGGTCGTCCTCGGAAGGCGTCGTATCGAGTGCGGCGACCTTCTCCTGATACTGGGTGGCGAAATCTTCGACGATCTTGTTCATGGACTTGCAGGTGATGGTGACCTCGGCAGTCGCAGTACCCTTGTCCTCGTCAACCGTCACATCGCCGATCTTGTAGTCAAAGCCCTCGAGATAGCTCTTGGCATACTCCTTGGGATCGATACCCAGCTGCTCAAACTCGTCGCCCGAAGCCTTTTCCAGACCGGAGAGGAAGTCATCTCCGCCGTTCTTGATCTCGTCAAACTGGCTCGTAAGGTCGTTGGTGATGAGCTCCTCCACCGAAGGCCCTCCGCAGCCGGAAAGCAAAACCACGCACGTGACCAGGGCAGCCATCAGGGGCGCAAGCAGCAGCTTCTTTTTCATGACAGTCCTCCAAACAAGCGGCACCGCGTTCCTCGCGCAGCGCACGTCGTAACAGTAAGTTCATATTAGCTGCTCCGTCCAAACCCCTACGTCGCAAAAGCGCGGACGGCTCAATTTGACGAACAAATGGCCCGTGAAGCAAGCCCCCCTGCAATAAAACGCACCTGCTTAGCCCATTAAAAAAGGGTGGCCGGACAACCCGACCACCCTTGCGCATCTTCTGGATGCCGCAGACTACTTGCGGACGACCTTAACGATGGCGTCACCGGCGGCGACGGCAGACTCGGCCTCGACAGCGAGCTCGACGTCAGCGAACTCGGCGGTGTTGGACACGGCCACGACGACGCAGTCCTTGTAACCGGCGGCAGCGATCTTGGCGCGGTCGATCTTGAGTATGGGCTGACCAGCTTTGACAACGTCGTCGGCCTTGACGAAGCCCTCGAAGCCATCACCGTTCATGTTGACGGTATCGACGCCAACGTGCACCAGAACCTCGATGCCGCTATCGGACTGCAGGCCCACGGCGTGACCCATGGTGACGGTCACCTTGCCGTCGCAGGGAGCGTAGACCAGGTCGTCCTCGGGCCACACAGCGCAGCCCTTGCCCAGAACCTCGCCACCAAAGACGGGATCGGGCACGTCGGCCATCTTGATGACCTTGCCCTTGACAGGCGAGCACAGCACGTCGGCGCCAGCAGAAGCAGAGATGGAGGCCGGAGCAGCAGCTGCCGCGGGCTCAGCCTTCTTCTTAAACATGTCAAACAGACCCATATGTTTTCTCCTCTTGATTAAGCGCAACGTTATGCGCATGCCTATGGTGATTATAGTGCCAAATGATCAAATTGCTAAGGTGAGGGCTCGAATCGCAAGCCCTTCCCGGTAGTGCTCGTGGGATGAGTATCTCCTTTGCATCGCGGGTCGATAAGCTGAGTATCGCCTGCGCACGGGACGGGCAGAAGCGGGCACGCCAAACCCGACACTTCTTTTCGCGCCCACAGACCGCCGCCGCCCCGCCCCTGACACTTCCTGATACCGACCGAAACGTGCCAAAATAAACCTGTCCCTTTTTGGCAGGTTTGCCGAGCGTGGGAGTTCGGATGGATATCAAACGCAAGATCACCGAGGCGCAGGGCCTCACCCCCACCGAGCAACAGCTCGGCATCTCGGCCCTTGCCATGGGCGAGGACATCCGCGGGCTTTCCATTAAGGAATTTGCCGCACGCACCAACGTTTCGGTCGCGAGCGTGCACCGTTTTTGCAAAAAGCTCGGCCTCGAGGGCTTTAAGGACCTCAAGGTCGAGCTCATCCGCCTGGCAACCGAGGCGGGAAACCGGCGAGACGTGGACATCAACTTTCCCTTCGACGCTACGTCCACCCCTGCGCAGGTTATGGAGCGCATGGAAGGGCTCTACCAGACCACGCTGGCCGAAACGCAGGAACTACTCGACCCCACGCAGCTTGACCACGCCGCCAAGCTCATCGCGAACGCCCGACAGGTCGACATCTACACGGGCTCGCACAACCTCTATCCAGCAGGAATGTTCCGCGACCGCCTGCTCTCCGCCGGCAAAAGCGCAACGTGCCACGACGGCGCTGAGGCCCAGGTGCGTACGGCGCTCGCCTCGGGTCCCGACCATGCGGCAATCGTCATCTCCTACAGCGGCCTTGCCCCCAACCTCAAGGACATCTTGCCGATTCTCAGCAGCCGGCATGTCCCGGTCATCGTCATCGGCACGCCTTATTGCGCTCGCATTCACCCTGGCTTTGCCGCCTACCTCACGGTAAGTGACCACGAGAGTATGACGCATCGCATCACGCAGTTCGCCAGCCACATCGCCGTGCAATACGTGCTCGATTCGCTCTACAGCAGCTACTTCGCCAAAGACTACGACCGCTGCGCCGAATTCCTGGAGCGATCGTTTCCCTACACCCGCCTGCCCGGGCTTAAGTAGCGACGAGCGCGGATTTTCGGACGCTTATCTAACGAGCGTGGATAATCTCCCACTTTGAGCCCGCACACAGGCCAAAACCGGGAGATTATCCACGCTCGTGTTGAATGCTCCGTTTTCCTCTGCGCCCGAGGGACCACTCGACCACCTTGCACCAAAGCAATAACGACTTCTCGTCATTAGATTATTCAAATCGACTCTAATAACTATTTTCGCCATAAACTCGTTATTAGAATTGATATGATTAGCCTAATAGCGAGTTTCCGGCACTAAAGATATGGAGGGCGCGATGCAAATCGAGGAGAACGGCCAGGGAACGCTCCGCAATAATCTATCGGGGAAATTGGCTTACTATTCGTTTTTGCCAACGTCCTTGCAATCATTGAGGCAGCTAAACCTCACTGAGGAAAC
>CABRZC010000002.1 GCA_902475375.1 uncultured Collinsella sp.
CCGTCCCATCCACCTGCCGTCACCTGATATTCGCCGATTTTCGTTGTGCCGCCGTGCTCTCATGCCATATCCTCTAGACAACTACGCGGCACCATCGCCGCCGCGCCTACAAGAGAGGAATGTCCATGACCGCACCTGCATCCAAACTGCTCCAGCCCATTACGGTTGGCCCCCTTGAGCTCAAGAACCGCATTATGTTCCCGCCGCTGACGACCGGCTACGAGGAGCGTGACGGTTCCATTGGCGAGCGCAGCCTGGCTTTTTACGAGCGCCTGGCCCGTGGCGGCGTGAGCTACATCGTCATCGGCGACGTCGCCCCCGTTATGACCGCGAGCCCCACGCCCAAGCTGGCGACTGACGCCCAGATCCCCACGTTTAAGGCCCTGGCCGACGCCGTCCACAAGCACGGTGCCAAGGTCGCGCTGCAGCTGTTCCACCCCGAGTACGACGTGCCCGGCGTCGGCCGCATGGTCATGGGATCCATGGCCGCCGCCAAGGCCGCGCAGGAAGCCAAGGCCGCCGGTGACGAGGGGACCTTTGCCGCCAAGATGGCCGAGTCCAACGAGATCCGCAAGCAGGCCTATGCCAAGCTGCACCACGATATGCAGCACTTCGTGAACGAGGCGAGCGTAGAGCAGCTCACCCAGATCAAGGAGGCCATCGCTGCCTCGGCCGCTCGCGCGCAGCAGGCCGGCATCGACGCCATCGAGGTCCACGGCGACCGCCTGGTGGGTTCGCTGTGCTCGGCCATCCTCAACAAGCGCACCGACGAGTACGGTGGCTCGTTCGAGAACCGCGTTCGCTACGCGCTGGAGGTCGTCGCTGCCATTAAGGAAGCCGCGCCGCAGCTGATGGTGGAGTACAAGCTCCCCGTGATCATGGAGAACCCCGACGGCACGCCGCGCGGTAAGGGCGGCCTGCAGCCCGACGAGGCCTGCGAGTTTGCCAAGCTGCTCGAGAGCGCGGGCATCGATATGATCCAGGTTGCACAGGCCAACCACACCGGCAACATGGGCGATACCATTCCGCCCATGGGTGCCATGCCCTACAACTGGACGCTGCCGGTGGCCGAGCGCGTCAAGGCCCTGGTCTCCGTGCCGGTGGCAACCGTCGGCCGCGTGGTCTCGGTCGAGGCCGGCGAGAAGATCCTGGAGGATGGCTCTGCCGACATCGTCGCCTATGGCCGCTCGCTCATGTGCGACCCCGACATTGCGCTGAAGGCCGCCACGGGCGAGCCCATCCGCGAGTGCCTCAACTGCAACAAGGGCTGCGTCGATGCGATTCAAAACCGCAAGTACATCTCGTGCGTGCTCAATGCCGAGAACGGCGACGAGGCGACCATCGCCATCAAGCCGGGCGAGGGCGACAAGAAGATTGCCGTGGTGGGCGGCGGTATTGCCGGTCTGGAGGCCGCGCGCGTGGCGGCCAAGCGCGGCTACGATGTGACTGTCTACGAGGCGAGCGATTATCTGGGCGGCCAGATCGTGCTGGCGGCTGCGCCTCCGCGCAAGGACGAGATTATGCGCTCGGTCGAGTATTACGAGAAGATTCTGCCTGGCCTGGGCGTGAAGGTCGAGCTCAACCATGCCGCTACCGCCGAGGACCTCAACGCCGCTGACGCCGCGATTGTGGCCGTGGGCGCGCACGACGTGCTCATTCCCGTTCCGGGTGCCGATTCGGACAAGGTCGTCTCGAGCTGGGACGTGCTGGCCGGCAAGGTGGAGCTTACGGGCCGCGTCGCCGTCATTGGCGGTGGCCTGGTGGGCACCGAGACTGCCGAGTACCTGCTGCAGCACGGCTGCGAGGTGGCGATTGTGGAGATGCTCGACAAGATTGCCGCGGGCGAGTCCGAGACCATTCTGCCGCTGATCATGAGCGACTTTGCCGAGCATAACGTGGAGCAGCACGTGAAGACCCGCCTGACCGCCATTACTGATGAGGGCGTGGAGGCCATTCGCACCACCGAGGACGGCGCCGAGGAGCCGGTGAAGATCGCCTGCGATTACGTGGTGATGGCCGTGGGTTCCAAGGCCAACGCGTTTGACCTGGACGGCGTGACGGTGCCCGTGACCTGCGTGGGCGACTGCTCGGGCGAGCGTACCGCCGACATCGCGAGCGCCATTCGCACGGCGTATCACGCGGCCAACGAGCTGTAGTCGAGAAAGCTATCGCGTATTGAGTGGGCGGGGAGTGCCGTATCGGTGCTCCCCGCCTTTTTGTCGATAAGAGGTGCCCCTGACCAGCGGGTTCAGAAAATCCGAATCTCATGCACCAGAAAATCCGAATTATATGAACACGAAAATCCGAATCGCAACCACCCGAAAATCCGAATTTGCTACAGTGGAATAGAAGAATCAGAAAGCAGGAACTGGAAATCTGCGGGGGTGGCTCATGGCAGGCGAGAGGCTACATCGGGACGGATACATCCCACGTATCGTGGATGCGCAAATCGAGCGCTACCTTCGTGTCTTTGGCGCGGTCGAGATTGCGGGCACCAAGTGGTGCGGCAAGACGTGGGCCGCGCTCGAGCACGGGGCGTCCGCCTCGTATGTCGACGAGAATCTCGACCTCGCGCGTGCCGACCCGGCGATGATGTTGCTGGGAGACCGTCCGCATATTATCGATGAGTGGCAGCGCGTTCCCCAGATTTGGGACTACGTTAGACACGAGGTCGACCGCACCCGGGGTACGCGCGGCGCCTATATCCTCACGGGTTCCGCCACGCCTGCGTTTGGCTCAAAGGCGGAGGCGCCCGCGCATAGTGGAGCCGGCCGCATCGGCCGCGTCCGCATGCACCCCATGACGCTTGCCGAGACAGGTGAGTCCAACGGCAAGGTGAGCCTGGCGGGCTTGTTTGAGCATCGTTTTGAGCCCTGCCGGTGCAATGGCGATACGCCGGGGCTTGTCGAAGCCGCTTGCCGCGGCGGCTGGCCCGAGGCGATCGATATGGTTTCGGCTGACGCCCAGCTCATCGCCCGCGAATATCTCAACACCACGTTTTCGAGCAGCTTCCCGGCGGTCGGTCTCGACCCCGATATTGCTCGTCGAGTCTCCGCATCGATCGCGCGCAATCTGGGACAGGCAACCACGTATAAAACGATTCTTATGGATATGTTCGGTGCCGAGGAGAAACCCGCAGCGTTTGCCGATGAGACCAAGGTGCGCAGGTACCTGGATGCCCTCAAAGGCATGTTTATTCTCGAGGAGGTTCCCGGTTGGGTTCCCGCCGCGCGCGACAAACGGCGCTTTACCGTCAAGCCCAAGCGCTATCTGGCAGATCCGAGCCTTGCTTGCGCCTTGCTAGGTATGTCCTCGCAGGCGCTGCTTGCCGACTGGCGGACATTCGGTCTGTTGTTTGAGAATTTGGTCATACGCGACCTTTCGGTCTACGCACGTTCGCTCGACCTGCTGGATAGCACGCCCGTGCGCTATTATCGCGACGATTCGGGTCTTGAGTGCGATGCTATCGTGCAGCTAGCCGACGGACGGTGGGCCGCCTTTGAGATTAAGGTGAGTGAAGATAAAGCGAACGCCGGCGTCGAGAGCCTCAAGCGCGTTCGCAAGAAGGTCTGTGGAAATCCTCGTTCACGCACACGCGAACCGGAGTTTATGGCCGTGATTGTGGGGGTGGGTGAGTACGCCCGCGAGGTCGAGGACGGTATCTACGTGATACCCGTTCGCGCGTTGGGGTGTTAAGGGGCGGCACGCCGTGTGTCCGCTGCCCGGTGCCACGGATTGGTGCAAGGGGGCCAGGTTTGTTTGCACCATGTTGGTGCGAAGTAACCTGCCCCTTGCACCAAGGGTTTGACTTTTAAGACATCATTAAGGCTTGCGTTGTGGAGCGAACCGCAGGTCAATGCTATTCTTTTACCTTATCGTATGGTGTTGTATTCTGCCTGAATTCTCTACCTGCGAACAACGGATAAACGCGACCGAGCGGAAAAGGATGGCACGCCCGCAAGCAGGGCAAACGTAAGCGATGAGTGGCATGGACCGACATAGCGAGCTCCAGCAGCACAAGACGGCGGCCGAGTACCGCCAAGCTGCCGACGAGCACGTGCGGACCCTCAAGGATTTCTGGAAGGATTTCCTGGTGAGCGGTCTGTTTGTGCTGGCCGCCATCGTTGCCATCTTTGCATGCCTGGCCTGGTTTGCCGCGAACAATCGAGTGAGCGCCACGGGGAGCACGATCGGGGCGAAGGCGGGGCGGTACACGCTGACCGCCGCGGGCGAGGGTGAGTCCGGCGCACACGTGGGCTATTACGAGCGCTCCGAGCGCACGCCCGAGGAAAAGGATGCCATCGATCGCCTGGATACGACCGACGCCATGACGGTAACACTCGGCTCCAACCTGAACAACGAGACCGCAGGCTCTCTGTACCCGGGTGCTCGCGGCAAGATTACATTTACGGTGAAGCCGCTGGTGAGTGACCTGGACGGGGTCACGATCAATCTGTCGCGCTTGCTTAAGGTCACGAACATTGTTGGCGTTGTTGGGGACGGAGGAACGCTGGCGCCCGAGGCGGAGGCGCTCCTTGGCTTGATCAAAGGCCATGTACTGTTCTTTACGAGCTGCGACCAGAACGGGTATTACTCGGGCCGCGTGATTGATAGCAAGATCGGGATTCACAAGAGGGCATTTTGCGAAAACGGCGATGTGACCAGGCCAACGAACAAACCCGTCACCATCAATCTGTACTGGGTATGGCCGGAGTACTTTCAGAACTTCGTCCTTACCGGCAACACGAATTACTACAAGAATCTGTTTGCGGCGGCGGGCGACGCCAAGTCTGACTACGGCGCTCTGCAGGCGGACATGAACGCGCATAAAGCGAACTACTTCTATGGCGCGGCAAACGGCACAAGTGCTGCCAACGCTCCTGCGGTTTCGTCTAGCATGTCCTTCAACGACACCGCCATCTGCTCGGCGCTGTACAACAATGCCGACGAGCAGATCGGCAATAAGGTCAAATACATCCAACTTAGAATTAGCGCTCAGGAGGGCGTGAGCTCATGAGCACCATGCAAACGCGCCTCGGCGATGCCCGCAATTGGATAGAAAACCACCGCGCACAGGCCCTTGCGGTCCTGATATTGCTGGCGGCAATCGCTCTTATCATCGGCTTGTCGCTCTCGTGGTTTGTGGGCAGCAAAAGTCTGTCTACGGTGGGCAAGATCCAAACGCCCGCGCAGCTTAAGATCATGGGTCCCAACCAGACAAGCATTGAGCCCGTCGAGATTTCGTATGACGAGTCGCGCGGCGATGTTAAAAACATAGACGGCACCGTGACCATTCGTCGCGCGTTTTGTGTGCAGAGCGACAATGGCGATCCCGCTGCCGGCGGTCAAGCGTTTGAGCTGCAGGTTGCCAACACAACGAATATCACGGGGCTGACGATCAACGTATATCACGTGACGGTCAATAATCCGAACGATAAAAACGGCACCGTGGTCGGCCTCGACGGGCTCAACAATCCGTATTCGTGGAGTAAGGGCAAACTAATTTCGTTCGACTTTATCAATAGGGATGAGACAAACGGCCTGGCTAAAGAGCTCGCCAGCAATGATCCAACGTACGGTACTTATAAGGACGTCCAGAAAAACGCCCGTCCGCTGTATCGGTACCACGTGTTCCAAAAAGACGATCTAGACGGTTGGAATGGCACGAAAGCCAACGATGCCACCAACTTTATTGTTGAGTGCACGTGGAACGCGGATGGCGTAACCGTGGGTGGTGCCAAGGTCTCAAACGTCAAAGAGACCGACATGGTCTACCTAATCGCTCGCGGCACGAGCGGCAACTAATAGCAGGAAGGGAGGGGCGCCAGATGAGGAAAGACAAGAACGCACAAAATGAAATCGCAAGGCCTGCCGGAAAGCACTTTGCACAGGTTGATGATCATGCGGCGAAGTCTGCCTTGGCGGAGCCTGCTGCCCCTAATTCCAAAGTGCGCAAGCGCCTATGGGCGGTTGCGGTGCTGCTATGCGCCGTCGCGATTGTGGCGGGTACCCACCTTACTTACACGGCCTTTTTGGCGGGCGACTTCCTTAAGTCGGTCGCTGTCTCGGGCACGTCACAGGCGCTGTTTGCCTCGGACATGCTTACGGGCTACACGAATGAGACGCTGAATGACGAGGGTATTGCCGTCCGAAGCGTCATCGCCGACACGAGTGGGGAAAAGTGCTCTTTTACCTTTCGCATTTACAACCATCTGCTGGGCGACAAGAACAAGGTCAACGACAAGGACGTTAACGCGACGCTGAGCGTGAAGGCGACGGGAACGACAGATTGGAGCATAAGCGGTTCGCCCGCGCTGACGGCGGGCGGCACGGTCGGCCTTTCCTTCCCTGCCAACAAGGCAACCATGTATACCTATAAGGTTACGTTTTCCAAGGCGGACCTCAACAAAGCATCTTTCACCGTTAAGGTCCAGGTCGGCTCCAATAGCCCTGGCACCAACCTTAAATGGCTCGCCGCCAAGATTGCGCCCGCCGAACGTGCAGAGGTGACGGCTTCGGGCGTTTCGGGCGAGTGGGTCGATAAGAACTCGGATATCAACGCTTTCGACGCTTACAACTATCGCGTGACCGTTACGGGCGCGCCAACAAAAATCAAGCTTACATGGGGCGACAAGGTTGAGCTTGACCCATTTTTGACGACGAATCATTCCGACGCGACCCTTGATGGAAGGTCGGTTACGTTCACCATGGATCCCGGGTCGGAGATTATTACCTTTTACCGTGCGACGGATACCGCGCCCGGCAGCTGGGATGACATCGGTGTTACGTGCAGGGCTGCGTAGGCCAACCGCAATCGGTGATTTTGAGACCCCGCACGGGGCATGAGATAGAACGAGGTAGGACCAGATGAGAACGGCAAAGCGCATAACAACCGCATGCCTGACTGCGATCATGATTTTCCAGGCGCTCGCGCCCTCCACGGAGGTGTTCGCGCAAGAGCTCGACGCCGTTATGGAGGCATCCGTCTCCGCCGCGCGCGCCGCGGGCAACACGGCGCGCTCCGTACAGGATGCTGTGGCCACCGCGCTGCAAGATGCTGACCAGGCTACATCTGATGATGTCGCAACGACTCCGGGCGCCGACGCTGGCGCCACCGAGGGCGGCGACGGTTCTACCAACGCTGGCGAATCGCAGGACTCCACGACCGATGGAACCACTAACGGCGATACCCCAACGGAGGGCGACGCGTCCCAAGACGATGCGGCTGCCGATGAGGGTGCTGCTGACGGAGAACAAGCGGATGACGCGGACGCGGATGCTGCTGATCAGGCAAACACCGCCCCCACCATCGCTACTGTCGAGGATCTCAGGCACGCGTTGGGTGACGGCAATGTCATCACTGACGACTTGGGCGCCGTCACGGCCATCACCTTCGGATCCAACGCCGACCTTATCGCCATCTCCAACACCGACCCCGCCATCTACCAGAACGCGAGCATCTACAAGACCGGCTTGAGCGGCGTCGACTTCGACGTGTGCAGCGCGCAGGCCGTGGGCGACCTGGGCAATCTCGCGTTCCAGGGGTTCGGCAGCGATGCCCACCCCTTCAAGGGTACGCTCGACCTGGGCGGCAGGTCCCTTACCGCCAACAAGACGCTCTTCAACAACATCGAGCTCAACGATAACAACGGCACCGTAAAGCTCACCTGGAAGGGCACCGATGCTCAGCCCATCGTGGCCGCAAAGGTCACGGGCGCGGGCAAGACGCTCAGCGCTGCCATTACCGTAGACAAGCCCGAGAGCGGCGATACGAGCGTCGTCAAGCTCACTTCGCCGCTCGTGGGTGAGGTTACGGGCGAGCTCACGCTTGACGCCACGTATTCGACAAGCGCGAATAGCCCCCTGGCGATTGGCATGCAATCGTCCACGGGCAATCTGGGCCTACTCGCGAACACCCTTACTGCAGGCGCATCTCTTACGATCGCGGGGCTGAATGGCCTGCCGAAGAGCTTCAACGGCACCCCCACCATCGATGCTACGGGCGCTGGTGCCAATGCCGGCGGCCTTATTGGCGAGGCAGGCGAGGGGGCTGCCGTCACCCTTGCTTCGAATGTCGATGTTTCGGCACTGAGCGTCGCGGGTAATAATGCGGCGGGCGGCCTTATCGGTAAGGCGACCAGGCTTACGCTTGCCGTAGATACGGACAACAGCGGAAAAGATGCCTCGGGCAAGGATATCAGTATCAAGCCAGCGCACTCGGTTGGGTCGTCATCAGCCGGTACGTATGCCGGCGGCCTTATCGGTGACGCCTCGTTTGCCAGCGATTTCACTATCGAGAATGGCACCTTCGATTTTGGCGAGGGCGTGGCGCTCAGTGTGGCCAACACGACCGCCGCCCCCTCTGTCGGTGGCCTGTTCGGCGTGCTCGACATCTCGAACGGCGATGTGACCGTAAACGGCGGATTGTATAAAAGCACGCTGCAAAACGGCGCGGACAACAGCAACAACAACGGCGTGCGCGGGAACTACGGCGGCTTGGTGGGCAAGCTGTGGGGCCAGAAATACGGCGACGCACTGCACGCGTTCACGGTGAAGGGTGGCGCTGAGGTGTCGTTTGGCGTGGGCTCTAACGGCAAGCTCGCGTATGCGGGCGGCCTGGTAGGCTACCTTGGTGAAGGCGGCGGGAGCGACAATGTGTCCGCCGTGGTCATCAGTGGCGCAGCGGTGACGTGTGCAACCTCGGGCTACGCCAGCAACAACGGCAAATACGGCGGCGCCGTGGGCGTCGTGGACACCAAAAACGTGCTGGAAGTGCGCGGCCTAACGGTCAAAACCGCCAGCGGCGCTACCATCGGCGGCACAAACGGCGGCTTTGCCGGAGTCGTTGGGTCGTCGTGGCTCGGCATCGTCAAGTTCAGCGGTATCACCGACCTGTCGGATGCCGCCTTCGTGGAAAATGATCACACCGCGCAGCTGATTTATGAGAACTTCAATTCACTGATTTTTGCTGCCGGTAGCGGAAGCGACAGAGGTGCCACCGTAGGCGGTACCACGGAATGGCAATACAAGCGTCCCTCTAAGCCGGTCAAGATCGATGACATCTACAGCTACGGCCAGGTTATTCGCCTGGGTGATAGTTTTATTACGCTGAACCCGACGACACACGAGCTGACTCTACCGGCACCGTTGGAACTGACTAACGGCGTCTATGCTCTAGCCTCGCTTGAGGATTTCGCCAAGCTTGCGATTACCTGGCAAACCAACGGCTACTACTCAATGGTCGAAGGCGTTACCGAAAACAATCTGAATGGTTTAAAGTCCTCGACCATTACGGTGAACGGCACAATTGACCTCAAGGGTACAGGCCTGACGGGCTTCACTCAGGACCGCGCAAACGACTCGCAAGTTTTCTCGGGTACGTTGAACGGCGGCGGCACGATCAAGCTTGCTGTCGGTGAGCCTTACGGCATGCGCGGGAACGCCCCTCTGGGCGCCGACGACATCAGTGCCGGCAACGGAAAAATCTACCGTCACGGCCGCCTGGGCTTGTTCGCAGCAATCAACGGCGCAGCCGCCAACAGCGAGACTGTCTCCAACGTCACCATCGCTGGCTCCATGAGGTTCGATAACGGCTCGGCAATCGAGGCTGGATCGCTTGCGGGCGCCATTGCGGGTGGTCTGACGCTGTCTGGCGCAACGTGCGAAACGAATATCGCATGCGATGATACGTTCACCAACGATGTGAACATTGGTGGTATTGCAGGCAGCGTGTCGGCAGCTTCTACGGTTACGTTTAGGGACAGTAGCAAGGCTCAAGCGAGCATCACTGCAACTAAAACGCTTAATGGCAACAGCCGTATTGGCGGCGCCATCGGCTATGTGGGCAATTATGTCTCGACATTCAACGTTACGGGCCTTGAGGTCAGCGGAAAAATCGAGACCGGCAATTGCACCAGCGGCAAGATTGCCCAGGTCGGCGGTCTTATCGGCTGCATCGCACAGAGCACCTATGGGGCTGATGGGGCAATAGCCAACTCGGCCAAAAAGGACGTTAACATTACGGGCCTTTCGTTCAACTCGTTCAAGATGGGAGTCGGAAAGAACGGCGATAAGCTCAATGGCGTGGGCGGTCTCTTGGGTTATAGCTGGGGCAACGCGGTCGTAACTATCGGAGATGACAACATTAACAAGAGTGAAAACTCCTATGCTTTGAAAACGACCAACGCTTCTATAATCGCGACTGTGGATGATTCCAAGGAGCTTGGCGGCCTTGTATACGCAGCCAGCGGTCACTGGATTATCAACAACTACGCCATCGATCTCTCGGGCACAAAGATTAATGCAGGCGCCGCTCAGACGCTCGGCGTTCTAGTTTGCCGCGGCTGCAAGGTGGATGATAAGACGACATATGGCGTCGAGAGCTACCTAGGCCTGTACTTGGAGGACAGGGCTTATTGGGATACCGCCTATAGGGTGCCCACCGGCGAGGGGGCCATCGTTGCGTCGGGCGTAACGTCCTTCGATGAATGGGTTGGCAGCGGTGTAAAACCAAACAACGGCAGCAAGCTCATGGACGCCGACTGGAACACGGTCGTTTCGCTACACACACAGAAAAACAAGCTGGACATGGACGGCGATTCCACAAAAGACAACAGCTACCATAATCGCTCGTCTTTCGGTCGAAGCCAGAATACGAACGGCAATACCCGCTACTTCTACAACCTCGACATAGCCTCTAAGAATTGTGAAGGCGGCTTTAGTGGCAGTCAAATCGATACAGCGGACAAGCTGCTCTTATGGTCTGCTTTCTGCTATGCTCCCGCCGGTATTCGTTCGACAATCGTTCCCGATGGTACGACAGGGCTCGATGATTCCATAACCATAACGGGCACAATCGATTTGGCCGGCTACAGCTACTATCCCACTCAACCGATCGGAGAGGTGACGGTTAATAATGCGGCCATCACCTTCTACTACTCCAAGATCAAGGCCGAGCAGAATGGCAACAAGCTAAACTCCGATGCCACCCAGCACGAGAACATGCACTGCGGTCTTTTTCAAACGGTGGCAGACGGCGATCTCACAGTAAGCAACGTCACTTTGGGTGGTACCGTTGGGCCCGTTATCAATGACGGAAAGAGCTCTACTGACGCTATTGGCGCGGGCGGAAGCTCATCGGGCGCGCTCGTGTGCCGCTACGTGTATGGGTCCAGCGACGGCAATGGCACCAAGATTAGAAAGATCTCAATTGATGATCTTACACTCAACAATCTGATTGTCGACGGCGCCAACAGCGCCACGGACGCTAACGCCTATATGCCTCTGCTCATCAACGAGATGCAGAAGTACGTGAGCCTGAACGCGAAGAATATCAAGACTACTGGGTACACGAGTGGCACCAAGGCGGCTACGTCGCTGTTCGGAAAGCTTGGTGTAGGCAGTGAGGCCGATCAGGTGACGGCGAAGTTTGAGCAAATCAGCTTGCCCAGCCAAGAGAACAATACGATCTTCACCCATGCGAGCCTGCTGGAGAGTTTTGGCTACGGAAGCACGAGCACGGGCTCTGCGGACTACACCTTTACTAAGGCCGATGGCGATGCGGGCAAGGTGACCTACGGATCCGAGATTGATGGGAGTACGGAGTACCCGGGCAAGCAGCTTTGGTATTACGACGAAGCGACGTATGGTGCCGTGAGCGGCTATGTGACGGTTGATGGTAAGAAGGACGGTGACGTCAGGCCTTGGTTCGGTGACTACCTTCCTTATGTTTACAAGGGAAAAGCCGCCGAGGATGGCGTCCAGTATCACGAAATTAAAGTCAACCAGCGCATTCCAAAGCTGGTAATGGGATGTGGTACCTACGGCGATCCTTATTCCGTCACAAACGCGGCGGAGATGAATGCCATTGCCAACTACATTAATAACATGACGGCGCTTGACGGCTGGGAGGTCACCATTGTCGCCGACCAGGGTAGGCTCTGCACTCGCCGCAGCAGCGATCACTCGACCGACAATGAGGTTACGTACGTCTACAAGCAGGCGAACGGTACCGATAATAAATGGGAGAAGAAGACCGGAGACGCGTCGACCAATTCCCCGCAGACGCTGAGCGACGAAACCATGCACCGCTATATGCAGAGCGCGTATTACAGCATCGAGCCTACTGAGGGCAATACGATTACTCTCGACGGCGCATCGTTTGGCGGTTTTGGAAATAGGGCCAACCCGTTTAGGGGCGTCATCGTTGGCAACTTTGGCAGTGATAATAAAAACGCAACCATCAAGATAGAGAATAACGAGGGTTCGCTTCGCGGCCTTATTCCCTATAGTTACGGCAGCGTGGTGCGCGATCTGAATATTCGCTATGTGAACGCGTCGGCGACTATTACTTATTCTGCCAAGGATGCCGACGGCGTTCCGACGGCGTTTTTCGGTGGCGTTGTCGGCTGCATCCTTGGTGGCGATAACATTATCGATGGCGTGGTCGTTAATGGGACGACGGCCGAAAACCCTACAACGGGATTTACCGTCACGGGCGGTGGCGACAAGCCGCATCTTGTTCCCATTGGTGGCTACGTCGGTGCCATTGCGGGTGGCGGCGTGATTTTCCGCAATATGGACAAAAGCGGAAAATCTTCCTGGCGTGCTGGAACTGGTGACAAATCTCGTGGTCTGGGAAAGGGCAACTTTGATCTCTACAACAATCCCTACGTCGGTCGCGTGATTGATGGCTATGCCTTTAGCGAGGGCTGTAAGGTTGAAAACGGTAACGCTAACTACCAGATTAACGAGCTCACAAAAAAAAGAACCCCCTGTGTCACCACCACGGGCACCGACAACAAGTACCTCGGCACTAACGCCGAGGCTCCTGTGACCATGGTGAAAAACGCCCAGGGCCTTTTGGTGCTCTCGGCCATCATCAGCTCGGGTGCGGGTGCTGGCGCGGCACATACCAACTACTCCAATAATGGCGTGTTCCGCGGTTCCAAGGCTTACTGGGGCAGCGATTCGCAAGACCCGGCGATATGCGGCTACCTGTTTGGCAACAAGGAATATGGCAAGGTACGGAATGCTAACTACGCAAATGTGGGCAAGCCTGAGAGTGCTGCCGGCGATTTCGAAATCGCCAAAAACGACGACCAGAAGGCCCCCGGCAAGCAGGGGTGGCACGGCCCGCTCGACCATGATGACGATGTAAATTCGCCCTACCTGGTGGCGTCCTACGCTGCCGACTACCAAACGGGCTATGTGTGCGCGTCGAAATCGATCGGCATGAGCTTGGAGTTCAAGCAGGGCGACACCTACGATATGACCGACTACGGCACGGGGTACGTGGGCCTAAACGGCCGCTACTATTCCAATGCCTGCAATTCGAACCAGCCGGGCACCGACCGCGACCGTATTACGCCGCACGTAGCCACGATCGACGGTAACGGCGCCACCATCACGGTGGGTACCGAAGGCACCGTCTACGGCGTCGTCGAATACGCCGACGACGACTATAAGGTCTCGGGCGTGGGTGGTCTATTCAGCACCGTGATGTTCACCTCCACCAATGTGGGGCAGAGCGTCACCGCGAACGACGGCGCGCAGGTCAAAGACCTCACCTTTAGCAACTGCAACGTAGCGCTCACCTATATCGACACCAACGGCGAAGCCAAACCAGGAGAGGCGCCGAACGACCTTACCGGTGCCGGCCTTTTGGCGGGTGCAACGGCCAACTACGACGACGGCACGTGCGGCATCTACCGCAACGTGCAGATGAAGAACTGCACCGTGTCGGGCGCAAAGAGCGTAGGAGGGCTTCTTGGCAGCTCGGGCCGCGCCAGACGAACTACGAGCGAAGACAGAGCCTATATGGTCGAGTTCGGGGACGGGTGGGGCCCCGCGTATCTCTATGACTGCTCATACACTGGCCTTAACGTCACGGGCGAGAAGAATGTCGGTGGCTATGTGGGTACGGTCGCCTCGGCGTGCGGTGTGTGGACAACCGCAGGCACAGGGGTGAGCGAAAGGACTGTTGGCAAAAACTCGACCATAACTGCCACAGGGACAGTGCCCTACGTGGGCGGCGTGCTCGGCTATGTCGAAAGAAGCGATATCTCGGTCAACACCAACATCGGCACCACCACAGCGGCCCAGTCGTCATGCACGGCGGTCATCTCTGGGGTAAACGTGCTAGCCACCGGGTCGAACTCCGATGACCATATGGGCGCCGGCGGCGTGGTCGGACGCGCCCGTGGCGGCGTTATTTCTATGAGCAACGTGCGCATTGATGGCGGAAACGGCACCGAGAACGCCGTCATCGGCGATAAGGCCGGAACGAACAATAGCATCTACAATGCGGGCGGCCTGATTGGTGAGGTTACGAGTAGCGGTAGCCCCAACAAGTACTGGTTCGACGACTGCAGTGTCAAGAATGTCAGCATCGCCGGCACCGGCAAATGCTCGGGCGGGCTTATCGGCTACTTCTTCAGCAATGTGAATATAGCCTGCAACAACATCGCGATCGAGAACGCTACGATTAAGGGTAACTGGAGCGGCGGTCTGCTGGGCGCGAATAACGCGAGTAACAGCGGATCCGTCGTCATCGACGTTACCAACACAAAGGTATCCAACACCACGTTTAGCGAAAGGTCCAACGGCGGCATTATGGGCGACGGGCGCGGCCAGTTCCATCTGTTAAACGTGCTCATGGACAGCAATAGCTACAATGCGGGCAAAACCCAGGGCGTACTCTTGGGCGAGGTTGACACGGGGGATGGTAAGTACAGCCTTTCCGCAGCGGGCGTGGAAGTAAAGCCCGGTAGTGGCAAGACCACGAGCGACCTGCCGCCGATGGTTTACACGACCAATACGAATACGGCTGCTGTTAACGAGAAAACTTATATTGCCTTCGGCGACTACAACGGCACGGCTGCCGCGCCCAACGAGAACAAAACGCTTTACGGCGCAGGCGATACTGCTACCACGGCAACGAGTCCGTACGTGACCACGAGGCCCGTGAGCACGATGGCGGTGCGTGCCTCCGACGGCGACACCACCGACCGCTACCTGTTTGGCGACGGCGCCGCCATTGACACCGCGACGACCATCCAAAGCCAAGCGGGTGCCCGCGTTCCCGGCCGCTACACCTACACCAACATCGCCGGCATCAATGATGCCGGCGCATACCAAAACACGAGCACCTATAGCGCGGACAGCTCGCGTAGCACCTATAACGCTAACAACATTACTTCGGACAAGAAGGCCAAAACTGACTTCCCCGTGCTCGTGATTCCGGGCAACGATACCACGACGGTGGAGAGCTACCTGAACATCGTGACCAATGGCGGCTTCTCCGATGCCTGCCGCCTCAACGGCAGCACCGCGCATGTGACCGCCACCGCCGAGGTCTTCTCGCTCGCCGATAACGGCACCTTCGTCAAGGACGTAGCCGCCTCGCAAGCGCCCACGCTCAAGGTGCTCAACAATGGCACGAGCTCTATGGCATTCCGCGCGAGCACCGACTGGGACAATGAGCAGGGGCGCTTCACGCTGCTTACGGTCACCTTTAGCGAGGCCGGCCAGAGCTATCGTGTACAGGTACCCATCATCGTCAAGCGCATGCTCGAGATCGACTTTACCGCCACCTACTCCGAAGGTGCGAACTTCAAGGCTGCCGACTATGCGACAAAATACGACAAGCACGTACTTGTGAGCAGCGGCGACACCATGACCGGCTACCTTACCTGGACCTATGGCAGCGCTCGGGGCAAGCCGGTCGATTACGGCTGGAACACGCTGCTCGAAGCCGGCGGCTCTATGGGTCCGCTCAACAAGAGCATTACCTTCGGTGCCACGCTGCCCGAGGGTACACAGCTCACACTCGTGGACACGGCCAACAACAGCCGCGAATATCACTACACGGTGGGCACGGGCGGCGCGACGTCAGTCAAGCTCACCGAGTTTGTGGACGCTGGCAACAAGGCTTACTACACCGAACCGTGGCTGAGCGAAATCGTGGGCGTGAAGGCCGATGAGGCCAAGGAGGACAAGGACGGCGCTTGGGTCAAGCTCGCCGATGACGAGGTCAAGGACAAGAGCCAGGCCGAACTCGCGAAGATGGCTGGCGCCAAGGTCGATGGCGCGTACTACCGCGCGCGCACTTCTTCCGACGCGACGGGCACGTTCTATACCCTCTCCGTTGATAAGGAAGAGCCCAAGAGCGAAAACTTCTACTTGGTGGTGCGCACGCCGGCGGGGTCCGTGGGCGTCAACGGCTACACCGCCACCACGGTGGACACGAGCCTCAACGAGCACATCAACTACCTGCTGCGAGGCAAGAAAGCAGCCGACGGCAAGGCTGCCGAGGATGGGCACCAGAATACGCCCTCGACCTATAGCGTGGCATCAAACTACACGCACAGCCTCGTTGACAACAAGCGTAACCTCGTCGACAACAGGGACAGCATCAACCGGATGGAGCTCAAGGAAGCCACCTATTCGCTTTCCATGAACGTGAGCGACACCGTGACGTTTGACTCGAGCCAGCAATACACGAGCTCTGACGCGCTGTATTATCAGCTCGATTCGTCGCTTGTCACCTATCACGACGGCGTCATCGCGGGCTCGGTAGGATACCCCACGGGCACGCAGGGCACGTATGAGTTCTACGTTAAGGTGGGTGATAACTACTACACCTGGGGCGGGTCGGGTTGGAATCTGGCCGGCACGAAGGAGACCCCAGTGGTGTCGGGCCTTAGTTGGACTGCGAACGGTGGCGACATGTCACTGGTGCTTGCCGATGCTGAGGGTAATCCCATCGACATGTCGGGCCTGCGCGAGATCGCCAAGAACCATGTCAACGCCTTCACCGTTACCATGAGGGCCGCGCTCACCATGACGGAGCCTGCCTGCCAGGCGGGTATCGTGGCCTCGCAGAACAGCGGCACCGACCGCTACACCAAACCCAACTACCGCGCGTACCTTTCCACGCATGCCGACACGCTCAGCACCAGTAGCAACTCGGCATACAACGATGGCGGCGCCGGCTACTACCGTATGGATGTGGGCTCATCGACCATCGCGCTCGAGGCGTCTAAGAAATCCCAGTTGGGCATCAACATCGATGACCTCAAGTCCGCTGACGGCGAGATCGCTCTGGTGGGTACCTACGACCTGAGCAAGCTCACGGGCGCCGAGGCCATGATCTCCAATGCCAGCACGGTGACCTATACGTTGAGCTTGCAGCGCCGGGGTAAAGACGACTATGCTCCGGTCGGCGATATCTCAAAGTACATTACGGTGTTCGGTAGCGACAAGCTGGGCGCGGGCTCGTTGAGTGGCAGCAGCTACGTTTTTACCGACACCAAGGCTGGCGACACGTTTGCCACGCGTGACGGTAACAGCCTTGCCTTTAAGCATGCCTTCCGCGTTAAGGTGAACACCGATGTTGAGACGGCTGGTCAGACCTATGCCAACTATCGTCTGGTGCTAACGGCCAATATGTCCGATAACGGTGTAATAAAGGACACGCCAGTCAATGTCAGCAACCTCGGAGGCTATAAGAACTCCGACTACGTGACGTACACGCTGTCGCGCATCAACACCAAGGGCATTCCCCACGGGTCCAACTAGCCACGCAAAGAGGCGGCAACCACCCAGTTGCCGCCTCTTTTCCTGCTCGCTCGGACTGCCGCTGCTTCAGCTTCCCAACCGTCTTTCCAACTTTCCACTTAACTTACCACCTAAGGTGGAAAGCTGGAAAGTTAAGTGGAAAGCTGGTAAGTTAGGTGGAAAGTTGGAAAGTTGGGAGGTTCGGCATGAATGAGGAGTGGTTGGCGCAGGTCATCCATCATCTGCGGACAATAGGAAACGACACCCAGCAGTACGAAGTAAAAGAGGCCAAGGGCGCGCTCCCCAAAAGCATCGTCGAGACGCTTTCGGCATTTTCCAACGCGCAGGGCGGCTTTATCATCCTCGGCATTTCCGAAAAGAACGGGTTTATGCCCGTCGAGGGTTTTGATGCCCGCAAGATGCAAGACGCCCTCTCTTCTGCATGTGAAAAGCTGACGCCCGTTGTGAGGCCGGATATCCAAGTGCTCCCCTTCGAGGGTAAGCTGGTGCTTTGCGCGCGCATCAAAGAAATGCATCCACGCGATAAACCCTGCTATATTGCGGCACGCGGAATGTACGATTCGTCCTTTATCCGTACGGGCGACGGCGACCGGCGCATGACTCCCTACGAAATCGATCGCTTTATGGAGGAGCATGTTCAGCCTACATACGACGACGAGCCGGTCGAAGGTGCCACGCTCGATGACCTTGACGCCGATCTTTTGCAAGGGTTTATAAAACGCCAGCGCGAGCTACACCCTAGGCTTTTGGGCACCAGAAGCGACGATGAGATTCTCCTTGACCTGCATGTGACCAAAAGGGTGGACGACGCAATCGTGCCGACGCTTGCTGCAATTGTCGCGATGGGACGGTTTCCGCAAAAGTTCTTCCCACGTCTCAATGTGACCTTTACGGCGTACCCCGGGACCACAAAAACGCAGCGAGTAAGTGATAACAAGCGTTTTGTGGATTCTCAGACCATTTTGGGTCCGATCCCTTTCATGATTGAGGACGTGCTTGCCGCCGTTGCGAGAAACACCCGAAACGCAGCGGTTATCGAGGGCGCGTTCCGGAAAGATGTGCCCGATTATCCGCCCGTGGCGCTGCGCGAGGCGGTGGCGAACGCGCTCATGCACCGCGACTACTCTTCCGCCGCGCGCGGCTCACAAGTGCAGGTCAACCTGTATATCGACCGCGTCGAGATTCTCAATCCCGGCGGGCTGTACGGCGACGTAACGATCGATTCGCTGGGAGTTTCTGGGGTTTCGTCATCCAGAAACCAGTTCCTTTCAAATATCCTCGAGACCACGCCGTACCCAGACGGTGGCTACGTGGTCGAAAATCGCGGCACTGGTTATCAGGAGATAGGTGAGCAGCTCGAGCGGGCAAACATGTTGCCGCCCGAACCAAAGAACTCGACAGTTTCTTTTTCGTTGACGTTCGATAAGCGAAAGATAATGCGGGCGGAACAGGTGACGTCTGTGGGGCATGTGGACGAGGCAATCTTGGATTACCTGGCAACACATTCTTCGGCTTCGACCAAAGAGCTCACCGACGCTTCGGGTTTGAGCAGGAGCGCCGTTTCCAACCACATAAAAGGCTTGATTGGTGCGGGCAAGATTGAGGCGATGGAGCCTCCGCGCAGCCCGCGACAACGGTATCGACTCGCGAAGTAGGGCTGTCCGTCGCCCATGCTTCGGTCTCCCAACTTCTTTCCAGCTTTCCACTTAACTTACCACTTAAGGTGGAAAGCTGGAAAGTTAAGTGGAAAGTTGGGAAGCAAGTGGAAAGCTGACATGTTAGGTGCGGACTGACGAGGGGTTAATAATTGCACAAACCATACCAGCCAAACAAAAAGATACCAATCTGGTTGGTAAAACACCGTCAATGAGCCGCGAGCCAACTAGCTGCGTAAATAAACCTAAAGAACTGTTGCAAATGAATGGCAAATACCCAGATGCCGCCGTTGCGATTTTCAATTAACTGTTACGCGGGAACAGCAAAATGCTACTATCTAACAAGCACGTAAGAAAGCAGATTAACGGTTAAGGCTAAGAAGTGGCAGGTATGTCGGAAGCAACTAGGACCCGCACGCATGCGCCCGAGGTTAGGCAGCGCGCCGTCGAGATCCTCCAAGAGGGGGTCGGTCACCGCGCCCTCGCTGCAAAGCTTGGCATTCCCCAGGCCACGGCTCGTCAGTGGGCCCGCGCATATGCCGTGGGCGGTGCCGACGCCGTGCTCAATGCGGGCGCTCGTCATCACACCTATTCGTACGACGTAAAGCTCGCCGTGGTTAAGGACCGTCTGGAAAACGGCCTGACGGTTCGCGAGGCCATGATCAAGCACGGGATTCCCAGCGAGTCTTCGGTTAAGGCCTGGTGCCGCCAGTATCGCGAGAGCGGTGAGTCCGCGCTGGTCGATAAGCCGCGCGGTCGCAAGCCGCGCGTTAAAAAGGCGGAATAGCGAACGGGATGGTGCGCCCACAGGGGCGCATTTTTCTTGCCGCCCCTCTGCTCCAATGCGGACAGACTCCTTGCCCCGTACGCCTAAAACTCCCCAGTTGACCGAAAACCCGCCGCCGCTACTCCTCAATTGAGCTATAACGTTAAACAATTGCAGCGTTTTTGCATGGGGGAGTGATGGTATGACGCTACTGTATTTCCTTACCCTGTTTCCGCTGGTACCGGCGCTGGGCATGCTGCTCGCGCACGGTGACCGCGCCCGCGATGCGGTGGGGCTCATAGGTTCCGGCATCATTATGGTGGTGACAGTTGTAGTCGCCGTCATGTTTTTTGGCGCGGGCCCGCAGAGCTTTGAGGTTGCCTCCGACACCTCGCATGTGCTCTCGATCATCAGCTCCGCCATCGATGTCATTCTGTGCGCCGTCATCCTGTACAACGCGTACAAATATAGGAACGTGCTCACCACGGTGCTCGGCATAGTCCAGCTGGTGGGCTCGCTCGCCTTTGCAGCCATGACGCTGCCCGCGGCCGAAGCCGTCACGGCGACGCCGCTCTACCTGGATTACATGAGCGTGATCATGGTCCTCGCCGTCGGCATTGTCGGCAGCCTAATCTGCGTGTATGCCCTGGGCTACATGAAGGACTTCCAGGCCCACGACGAGCACGAGGCCGCGCTGCGCGGGCAGACCGCGCCCGACCGTCGCCCGCAGTTCCTGGCGCTTATGTTCCTGTTCCTCTCGGCCATGTTCGTCATCGTGACGAGCGACAACCTTGAGTGGTTGTTCTGCGGCTGGGAAATCACCACCGTGTGCTCGTTCCTTATGATTGGCTATACGCGCACGCCCGAGGCCATCAAGAACGCCTTCACCCAGATCATCCTCAACATGCTGGGCGGTATCGCGTTTTTGGCCGGCCTCATGTACCTGCACGTTAACGGTATGCCGCTGACCATCTCGGGTGTGATCGAGCTTTCCGGCGCCGGAACCGCGCAATCCGCGCTGCTGGTGATGCCGGTCATCCTGTTGTCGCTCGCCGCACTCACCAAGGCCGCACAGATGCCGTTCCACACTTGGCTGCTGGGTGCCATGGTTGCCCCCACGCCCACGAGCGCCCTGCTGCACTCGTCAACCATGGTCAAAGCCGGCGTGTTTCTGATGGTCAAGCTCAGCCCGCTCTATGCCATCTATCCCGTGACTGGCTTTATGGTCACGAGCGTGGGCGCTATCACGTTTTTGCTCGCCGCCCTCATGGCCATCTCGCAGAGCAACGCCAAACGCGTGCTCGCGTACTCCACCATTTCCAACTTGGGCCTCATCAGTGCCTGTTTGGGTGTCGGCGCGCCCGAGGCCGTATGGGCGGCCATCTTCCTGATCCTGTTCCACACGGTGGCAAAGTCGCTGCTGTTCCTGTGCGTGGGCACGGCCGAGCATCATATCGGCAGCCGCAATATCGAGGACATGGACGGTATGTTCAGCCGCATGCCGCACCTGACGCGCCTGATGATGCTGGGCATCATGGGCATGTTTGTGGCGCCGTTTGGCATGCTCGTGTCCAAGTGGGGCGCCCTGGTGGCGTTCGCGCAGACCGGCAACGTGCTCATGATCATGGTGTTGGCCTTTGGCTCGGCTGCGACGTTTTACTTCTGGGGCAAGTGGCTTGCCAAGCTTTCGGGCGTCGACCCCACGGCTCAAAACGTTGAGGTCAATGTCCATAAGACCGAATGGATGGCGCTCAACACCATCGCCGCGCTGCTGATTCTGTGCTGCGTGGCCTTCCCGCTCATCTCGAGCGGTCTGGTGTCGCCTTACCTGGCCATGGTGTTTGGTCGCGTGCCGTACGTTATTGGCAAGGACGCCATGTATCTGATGGTGGTTATCGTGGCGTTTATCGCCGTGGTGCTGCTGACTTCATTCCGCGTGAGCAACAAACCGCACGTCAACGTGTACCTTTCGGGCGTGGGAACCGACAAATATCGCCATTTCCGCGGCTCGATGGGTCACGAGGTAAAGGCCGAAAAGCGCAATTGGTACTCGGAGGACGCCCTTGGCGAGAAGCGTATTGGCCCCGCGGGTAGCGTCGTGTGCTGCAGTATTATTTTGTTTGCGCTGCTGTGTTGCGCGTGGATTGGGCCCGAGCGGCTTGCCATGAGCGCGCCCTCGGTGCTGCGTGGCAAGTATTTTGAAGGTTCGGGTGTCGTGGGCATCTTTATTGGCACCGTGGCGTTTGCCCTGCTGGCGCCGCTTGTGGGCGGCCTGATCGACGGCGTTGACCGTAAGCTTTCGGCTCGCATGCAGGGCCGTGTGGGCCCGCGCCTGCTGCAACCGTTCTACGACGTTGCCAAGCTGCTGAGCAAGGCCCCTGCCAGCGTAAACACCATGGACGATACCTACATGGCGTGCGCGCTCATCTTTACCGTCGTGGGCGGCGGCATCTTTGTGTCGGGCTCCAACACGCTGCTGTGCGCCTTTATGGTGACGCTCGCCGCGATCTTTGTGGTGTTGGCGTCCGCCTCGACGCAAAGCCCGTTTGCCCAGGTTGGCGCCGACCGCGAGCTGCTGCAGGTTATGAGTTACGAGCCCGCCGTTCTGCTGATGAGCGTGGGCCTGTACCTTGCCACCGATAGCTTCGATTCCATCGCCGTGACGGGGCAGTCGGCCCCCATCATCGTGTACAGCGCGCCCATTTTCCTCGCGCTGCTCGCGGTGCTCACCATCAAGCTGCGCAAGTCGCCGTTTGACCTTTCGTACTCGCATCACGCGCATCAGGAGATCGTTCAGGGCGTCGCCACCGAGATGAGCGGCGGCACGCTGGCAAAGATGACCCTTATGCACTGGTGCGAGACCGTGCTGTTTTTGATGTGGGTGGGCATGTTCTTTGTCTGGGACAACCCGGTGAGCTGGGTCGTGGCCCTGGTCGTGATGGCCGCGACGTATTTTGTCGAGGTGCTTATCGACAACACCTTCGCACGCAGTACCTGGCGCAGCTGCTTTAAGCTCGGATGGGGCGTGGCGCTGGTGTTTGGCCTGCTCAACCTTATGCCCATCCTCGTCGACGTGTTTATTTAGGAGGCGGCATCCATGGATCATAAAATGTCGCGCTCGCCGTGGGTTATTCATTACGACGGCTCGAGCTGCAACGGATGCGATATCGAGGTGCTGGCCTCGCTCACGCCGCTGTTCGATGCGGAGCGCTTTGGCGTGGTCAACACCGGCAACCCCAAGCATGCGGACATCTTTTTGGTGACGGGGTCGGTCAATGCCCAGAACCTGCCCGTCGTGCGCCAGATCTACAACCAGATGCTCGAGCCCAAGTGCGTGGTGGCCTGCGGTATCTGTGCGTGTTCGGGCGGCGTGTTCCGCGATGCCTATAACGTGATCGGCGGCGTGGACCGCGCGATTCCCGTGGACGTGTACGCGCCCGGGTGCGCCATTCGCCCCGAGACCGTGATCGATGCCATCGTGGAGGCGTGCGGCATCCTGGACCAGAAGGAGGCCGTGATGCGCGCCGGCGGCGATCCGCTTACCGTGGGCGGCGCCGCGACCTGGGACGGTGGCGTTGAGCTGGGCGAGGACGGGTTTGTGGCTGCGGGGGCCGGGACTGATGGTGCCGGTGACGGCGTCGAGGCCAACGTGTCCACCAGGTCCGCCGCACCCGCCGCTGGCGACGCGCCCGCTGAGACGCCCATCGCTGCAAAGGAGGCCGAGTAATGCAAAAGGCTATCTATACCACCGTCGGGATCGATGAGCTCCTGTCGCATGTCCAGGCGCTCAAGGGCGTCGGCGCGCGCTTTGTGCAAATGCACGCCGAGCGCTGTGTGGACGACGGCACGTATCGCCTGGTCTATACGTTTATCAACGTCCGCGCTGCGCAAGAGCAGATCGCTCGGGATGGCAGCCATGCGATCGAGAACCTGGTGGTCGAGGGCATCGACCAGTACCAGGAGATTCCGTCCATCAGCTCGTATTATCCGGCGGTATTCCCGTTTGAGAACGAGGCGCACGACCTGTTTGGGCTTGCCATCACCGACATGCAGATCGACTTTAAGGGCTTTTTCTACCAGGTCTCGACTGCCGAGCCCATGAGCGTTATCACGCCCGAGGTGAAGGCCGCACGCGAGAAGGCCATGAAGGTCCGCGCGGCTGCCGAGGCCAAGGCGCGCAAGGCCGCGGCCGAGAAGGCCGCCGCGGCTGCGGCTGCTGCAGGGGAGGGCGCTGCGGGCGCCGGCGATGCCGCAGGCGCCGCTGCTCAGCCCGCTGCGGCTGCCGGCTCCGATACTCAACACGATGAAGCTGCTGCGAAGGCCGCGCTCAAGGCCGCCGAGCTGGAGGCAAAGCTCGCCGCCATGGATCCCGAGAAAGCGGCCAAGGTCCGCGCGGCGCTTGCCGCCAAGGCCGCCCGCGACAAGCAGAAAAAGGAGGCGTAAGGTCCATGGCACATCGCTCCGTTATTCCGTTTGGCCCGCAACACCCGGTGCTGCCCGAGCCGCTTCATCTGGACCTGGTGATCGAGGACGACCGCGTCATCGAGGCAATTCCGCAGATCGGCTTTGTGCACCGCGGACTCGAGAAGCTCACCGAAAAGCGCGACATGCACCAGTTTGGCTACATCGCCGAGCGCATCTGCGGCATCTGCGCCGTGGGCCACAGCTATGGCTATGCCAGCGCCTGCGAGCGCATGCTCGACATCGAGGTGCCCGGCCGCGCGCAGTATATCCGCACCATTTTGCACGAGCTTTCGCGCATCCACTCGCATCTGCTGTGGCTGGGCCTGCTCGCCGATGCCTTTGGCTTCGAGGCGCTGTTCTATCGTTCGTGGACGCTGCGCGAGCAGATTCTCAAGATCTTCGAGAGCACGTGCGGTGGCCGCGTGATTCTGTCGATTAACGAGATCGGCGGCCTTAAGCACGATATTGAGGATTCTGAGCTGGCGGGTATTGTCCAAACGCTCGACGCCATGCGCCCCGCCTACGAGGCCCTGGTGCATACGTTTTTGGACGACAATAGCTGCGGCGAGCGCCTGCATGGCGTGGGCGTGATCAGCAAGAAGGACGCGCTGAATCTGTCGATGGTCGGCCCGTTCGGTCGCGCCTCGGGCGTGGATTACGACGTGCGCATGTTTGGCGACGGTGCCTATGCAGGCCTGGCAGCATTTGAGCCCATCGTTGCTACCGACGGCGACTGCTATGCCCGCTGCCAGGTGCGTTGTGCCGAGGTCACGCAGGCCATGGACATCATCAAGGAGCTTGTCAGCAAGATCCCGCACGACGGTATCGGCGGGCGCACCAAGCTTACGCCGGCCGACGGCGCGCGCGGCGAGGTTGTGATTGAGCAGCCGCGCGGCGAGGCGTACTACTATGTGCGCGGCAACGGCACCAAGAATCTGGACCGTTTTCGCGTGCGCACGCCGACGTCGCAGAACCTGGCGGGTCTGACACATGCGCTGCAGGGCGTGCTCCTTGCCAACGTGCCCATGATTATCCTGACCATCGACCCCTGCATTAGCTGCACGGAAAGGTAGGCGCGGCATGAGTTTACTGACATTTGCCAAGACGGCCTTGGGCTCTATGGTCAAGCAGCCGGTAACGGTGTGCTATCCGCAGGAGAAGCTGACGGCGCCCGAGCGCTTGCGCGGGCACATCGTTAACGACATGGACGTGTGCATTTGCTGCGGGATGTGCGCGCGTCGCTGCCCGGCGGGCGCACTCGCGGTCGATCGCAAGGGCGGAACGTGGTCGATCGACCCGTATGCCTGCGTGGTGTGCGGCGAGTGCATCGAAAGCTGCCCCAAGCGCTGCCTGACTATGGACACCGCCCGTACTCCAGTTGCGGCGGATAAGACTCCCACGGTAGAAACCAAGCCGGAATAGAACTGGAATAGAACTGGAATAGGGGCCGGTGGGGCAAAAATGCCCCGCCGGCCCCGCGCGTGAGCGCGCGGCTAAGCCTCTGCGAACAAAAACTATGCCGGATTACGGGGCTGGATAGCGAACCTCCGACCATACAGAAAATCGCAAAAACAAAACCGCAGGTAGACGAGCTGTCATCTTGCAGAAAACGCGGGTATGGATGGGGATCCTGAGTTTGGCCCCGTAATCCGGCATAGTTTTGAAATGCCTCCATATCCGTAACATCCCTTGATCTCCCACGGACAGAGGGAAACGGATCATTTTGGCCTTGCGAGGGCTGCCACGTGACCCGTCTGCCATGAAATGGGCCCATCTACTACGTTTAAGCCGCTATCCTCAACCATGGCAAGTAATGCGAAATAAAAACCGCAGGTAGAACGCCTGCGATTTTTTATGAAAAGCGGGTATGGTCGGGGGTATCGAGTCAAACGTAGTAGATGGGCCGATTTCGTGGCGGGCGCTGTCAGCCGGTTTCCGCGGGTGGAAGAAAATGGATCATTTTGGTCCCGCGAGTCTTGCGGAGGCACTCGTGCAGGGCCGCCCGAACAAAACTATGTCGGTTTACTACGAAGAATTCGACATTCCCGACCATGACTGCATTTTTCTAAATACTGCAAGCGTTCTACCTGCGGTTTTGCAAACGCGCAATTTACCGTGGTCGAAGGCGGGCGATTCGTCGTAGTAAACCGACATAGTTTTGAAATGGTATTAAATCGGTGGCAGCCATTTTGCTATGCCGGGGTGGTCGGTCGTTGGGTAATTACCCTCGCAGGTAGGCGATGGCGATTTGCGTGCGGTTGCGCAGGCCCATCTTTGCCAGGATCGAGCTGATGTGGTTGCGCACGGTGCCTTCGCCCATGTAGGCGGTGGCGGCGATCTCCTTGTTGTCGAGGCCACGAGCGATGAGCTCGGCGACTTCGAACTCGCGGTCGGTCAGGCTGGCGAAGGCCGCGGGCCGGCGGAGCGTGTCCGCCTCGACGCCCGTTCCGTCAAAATCGATATCCTCGATCGCCTTACCCTCGAGTACGCGCTTGCCGTCCATGACTTGCACCAACGCTGGCGGAATGGCGGCGACATCGGTCTTGATCAGGTAGCCGCGGGCGCCCAGTTTGAGCGCCGACACAATGTACTCGTCATCCGAGAATGTCGTCAGAAACACCACGCGCGCCGCAGGGTCGCGCTCAAGGATTTCGCGTGCTGCCGAAAGTCCGTCACGCCCCGGCATCTGAATGTCGAGCAGCGCGATGTCGGGCGCGTGCTCGGCGTAGAGCGCGACCGCGTCGTCGCCATTGGCGCCGGTGCCCACTACCTCGATTTGCGGCTGGGCGCCCAGGATAATCTTGAGCGAATCGACCACCAAGCGGTCGTCGTCGACAACGATGAGCCTCATCGGCCCTCATCTCCTTGCTGTTTGGGAACGGTGGCAAACACGCGCCAGCCGCCGGCGCTGGCATGCGGACCGGCGGTGAAGGTGCCGCCAAGCGCCTCGATGCGCTCGCGCATGGAGGCGAGCCCCATGCCCTCCGCGGCGCCGCGGCTGCTTGCTTGGACCCCGCCCGTGCCATCGTCGGTAACGATGAGCTGGTAAAACGACGGATGCTCCATGCATCGTACAGTGACAGCATGGGCGCAAGCGTGGCGCATGGTGTTGGAGAGCGCCTCGCGCAGGACCGCCGCAAAGCAGTTGGCGACGTTTGCGGGTGCATGCTCGGCCATAACTTCAAGCTCAATCTGCGGACCGCCGTCCGAGCGCGCGCCTTCGACAATGCGTTCGAGCTGCACGGAAAGGTCGACGGCGTTGTCGTTGAGCGCGTGGACGCTGGCGCGCACAAGCTGGAGCGCCTCGTCAACCGTGCGTTTGACGTCGGCGAAATCGGCGGCGACGCCGGGCTCGTCGGCATGGACTACGCGCAAGGCTTCGGCTTGCAGTGAGGCGCGCGTGAGCTGGTGGCCGACGTTATCGTGGATCTCGCGCGCGATGCGGGCGCGTTCGGCGAGCGTCGCGAGCTCGACTTCGTAGTCCTGGCGGTCGGCAAGATCGCGGTTGCGTGCTTCGAGCGCCAGAGCACGTTCCTGCAGCTCGTCGCGGGTGCGGTGCATGCGCCGCTGCTCGCGCTCCAACTGGGCGGTACGTAGCGATAGCAAGGTGGCGGCAACCGAAAGGATGGCGGTCAGCAGGAGCGTTCGGGCGGTGGGCTCGTCGGCGCGAAGGTCCGCGACGAGCGCAAAGGTAAAGACGGAGCCAATGCTCAGTGCGATCCAGGCACGCTCACGGTGCACGCGTCGTGCGATGTCATAGAGGGCGAGAGGTGCAAACGGCACAAACGGCGGCACGAAGACGGCCGCGATGATGTAAGCGCAGCTCGCGGCCTCGCTTGTGCGGCGCGTGCGTTCCTTCTGCGCGAGCTCGGCCAGCGAGGTGGCAATAACGCCAAGGCAAAACGCCGCGACCAGGCGAGCGTCCACAGCAAGGCCCGTGGCGGCCGCAATACAGCACGCCAGCACAATCGATTTGTCGAAAAGCCTGTTCATACGGGTATTGTACGCGAAGCCGCGCGTGGTGGAGGGGCCGCCTGCGCAACCGTGACATTCCTCCCGTACAGCAAATTGGGGGCGCCGGCGGGTCACGCGGCCAAGCCTCGCACTCGTGACAAAGCTCACTGGTGCGCGCCGGCGGCTCCTGCGATGATGCAATCGTACCGGGCCGCAATCAACAGGAGGGCCGCCTCATGACAGACATCGTCCACGTCGAAAACCTCGTCAAGCGCTATGACGACCTTATCGCGCTTGACCACTTTAACCTGAGCATCGCCCGCGGCGAGATCTTTGGCCTGCTGGGCCCCAACGGCTCGGGCAAGACCACGTCCATCAACTGCATTTTGCAGCTGCTCGCCTACGACAAAGGCACCATCGAGCTGTTCGGCGAGCCCATGACGCCCGCCCGCTACGACCTCAAGCGCCGCATCGGCGTGGTGCCGCAGCAGGTGGCGGTATTCGACGAGCTCACGGTGCGCGAGAACATCGACTATTTCTGTAGTCTCTACGTTAGCGATCGCAAGCGCCGCCGTGCGCTGGTGGACGAGGCGATCGACTTTGTTGGCCTGGGCGACTTTACCAAGTTCCGCCCCGGCAAGCTCTCGGGCGGCCTGGCGCGTCGCCTCAACATCGCCTGCGGTATCGCGCACAAGCCCGAGCTCATCTTCTTTGACGAGCCCACGGTGGCGGTCGATCCGCAGAGCCGCAACGCCATCCTGGAGGGCATCTGCCGCCTGCGCGACGAGGGCGCCACGGTGGTGTATACCAGCCATTACATGGAGGAAGTCGAGCAGATCTGCAGCCGCATCATGATCATGGACGGCGGCCGCGTGCTGGCGCAGGGCACCAACGACGAGCTCAAGCGCATGATTCAGATGGGCGAGCGCGTGACCGTCGAGGTCGGCGCCGTCGAGCCCGCCACGGTCGAGCGGCTGCGCGCTCTGGAGCACGTGCTTTCGGTTGAGCTGTCCGGCGGCGAGCTCGTCTGCACCTGCGAGGCGAGCCCGCATAATCTGGTGGACATCCTCGACACGCTGCGCGCCGCCGATGTGGCGCTCGGCCGCGTGTGGAGCGAACCTCCCACCCTCAATGACGTATTCCTCGAGATCACCGGCCGCGAGCTGCGCGACTAGGGGGTGGCCATGTTCAACACCATCACCACCACGCTCAAGACGCTATTGCGTCGACCGAGCACGTGGGTCTGGGGTGCTCTCTTTCCCATTGCGCTTTCCACGATGTTCATGTTTATGTTTGCGAATCTGAGCTCCGACGGCACGGTCGATCCGGTGCCGGTTGCCGTCGTGGCGGACGAGGCCTGGGACGCTTCGACCTTTAAGAGCGTGGCGACGTCGCTCGACGAGGAGGGCGACGATCAGCTGCTCGAGATCCACGAGTGCGACGACGCAGCCGCCGCGAACCGTGCGCTTAAGGCTGGCGAGGTCGCGGGCATCTATACGGTCGACGATGCGGGCGCACCCAAGCTCACGCTGCTATCGAGCTACGACAGCTCGCGTGCCTCGTCGGTGCTCACCGACCGCAGCATTTTGGAGACGGTGGCAAGCTCGTATACGCAAAATACCGAGCTTATGCGCCAGATTGCCCAAGACAACCCGGCGGCGCTCGCCGACCCGGAGGCGGTTGCGCGCGCCCTGTCGCTCGAGGGCGGCACCCGTCGCGTGAGCCTGACACGCACCACGCCCGATGGCACGGTCATCTACTATTACGCGCTTTTTGGCCTGGTCGCGATGATGTCTGCCGAGTTTGCCGCCTTGAGCGTCGTCGATTTGCAACCCAATCTGTCTGGCCTCGGCGCGCGTCACTGCGTGGGCGGTCTTTCCAAGACGGCGTCGCTGGCTGGCATCTTTGTCGGCTCGTGGCTGGTCTCCTTTGCCTCGATGGCGATCGCGATCGGCTACGTGCGCCTAGTCGTGGGCATCGACTTTGGCGGGCGCGAGGGACTGTGTTTGGTGGGCGGCGCCGCTTCCGCGCTTGCCGCCACGGGCTTGGGACTCTTTGTGGGCACGCTTCCCGTTAAGGGCGGCAAGGCGTCCAAGTCGGGCATCCTCACGGGCTTTGCCACCACGTGCGCCCTGTTCGCAGGCCTCTACGGCGAGCCGGCGATGGCGCTTGCCGACGACGTCGCTCGCGCCTGTCCGGCCGAGTGCTGGCTCAATCCCGTCAAGCTCATCTGCGACATGTTCAATCGCCTGTATTTCTTTGAGGACCTGGGCCCCTTTGCCGTTCGCGCCGGCGCGCTCGTCCTGATGGCGTTGCTGTTCGTTGCCGCCGCCACGCTGATCTTTGGAAGGAGCCGCTATGAGCACCTTTAAGACTGCGCTTCGCATGGCGCTCGCGCACCCGCTCTATCTGCTTATCTACACGGTGTTTATTTCGCTGTTGGGCGTGTTTATCGCGGCGTCGGTGAGCTGGAACTCGTCGCAGCTCACCGAGTACAAGCCCTACGATGCCAATGTGATCGTGGTCGACCGCGACGACAGTGACCTTTCGCGCGCGCTTACCAAGCATCTGGGTTCGCGCTTTGAGCTGGTCACGGGCGTCGGTGACGACACGTACGACCTTGCGGATGCGCTCGCCAAGAGCAATAGCGCCAAGGGCAGCGCCGATTGCGTGTTCTTTATCCCGGAGGAGTTTGAGGACGACCTGATCGCGGCCGCCCGTGCGGGGGAGGCCCTGCCCAAACTCGACGTGACCTACGGCTCCGGCACCATGGCGGCGGCGCTTTCGTCTGCCGAGGCCTCGCGGTGGGTCTCGCTCGCGGGCGCTGCGGCGGCGCTTGAACCCGCTGCCTCCAACGGTGGCGTCGCAAGGGCCGCCGAGCACGCGGCCGCCAAGCGCGCGGAAGTCGAGATCGAGCAGGTCAAGGTCGACTCGACTGCCGCTGCCACGCTCGAGTCGTATTTCAACTTTGGTGCATACGCGATCATCTCGTCGGTCATCGTGTCGGTGGGACTGGTGTTCTCGGGCATGAACGAGCCCGAGCGCGTGCGCCGCATGGAGGCCGGCCCGGTCTCCGAGCGCCAGCGTTCGCTTGCCGTGTTCGCGGCCGCTGCCGTGCTCACCGTCTGCATTTGGCTCGTGTCGAGCATGATGGGCATCGTGGGCTTTGCCGGCGCGGTCGCCGAGGTCGGCGTGGGGCGTGTGTGCTTGGCACTGGCGGCGACGTTTGCCCTGGCGTGCACGCCGCTGGCCGTTGGCTTTGCGCTTTCGAGCCTGGGTGCGCGCGAGGAGCTGCTCAACGGTGTGGGTAACCTGCTTGGCATGCTCATGACGTTTTTGGGCGGCGCTTGGATGCCGCTGTCGCTGATGGGCCCGGCCGTGCAGACGGTGGCGCACTTTGTGCCGACATATTGGGTGAACGACGCGATCAGCAAGGCGCTTGCCTCGGATTTGACGTCTGCCATGCTGGGCGACATCGCCTGCGACCTGGGCGTAACGGCACTCTTTGCCGTGGCCATTGCCGCCGTAGGCCTAGCCCTCTCGAGCACCAAATCCCACGCCTAGCCACAACCCGTCACTTGGGGACGTTCCTTTTCTGCCGGCAGATAGGGACACTCCTTTCCGCCTAGTCATTGGGGACAGTCTTTGCCGATTCGCCGGCTCGCCGGCCGGGCTGGCAAGAGCTGTCCCTGGCGGCACTCATGGGGGACAGACTTAAATGAGTGAAATCGCTCATTTAAGTCTGTCCCCAATGAGTAGGTTGGAAAATAGTTCGCCCGGGTTTACTATTACCCTATTAAAGTAGCAACAGGCTAACAATGGGGGATAGCATGGCAGCGAAGCAAGCCTACGTCCAGGTCAAGGGGCTCAAGAAGCACTACGGCGATGGCGATGCGCGCCTGACGGTACTCGATGGCATCGACACGTCCATTAACCGCGGCGAGATCTGCGTCATGCTGGGGCCCTCGGGCTCGGGCAAGTCGACCTTTCTCAACCTGATCGGCGGCCTGGAGGATGCCGACGGCGGCTCCATCATGGTGGACGGCTGCGACCTCACGGTGCTCAAGCTTACCGACCTGGGCGAGTATCGCCGCCGTGAGCTGGGCTTTGTCTTCCAGTTCTACAACCTGGTGCCCGATCTCACCATCAAGGAGAACATCGAGGTCACGGCGCACCTGTCCAAAAACCCGCTCAACATCGACGACCTGCTGCGTTCGCTGGGCCTCTACGAGCACCGCAACAAGTTCCCGCGCCAGGTCTCGGGCGGCCAACAGCAGCGCTGCGCCATCGGCCGTGCGCTCGTCAAAAACCCGGGCCTGCTGCTGTGCGACGAGCCCACGGGCGCGCTTGACTACAAGACGTCCAAGGAAATCTTGCAGCTCATGGAGGATGTCAATCGCACCTACGGCTGCACTATCATCATTGTCACCCACAATGCCGCCATCGCGCGCATGGCAAATCGCGTGCTGCGCCTGCGCGACGGGCGCATCGTCGAGGATGAACTCAACGAGTCGCCCGTCGCGGCCGCCGAGCTCGATTGGTAGGCGGCGCCATGACACCTCTCGCAAAACGTCTCCCGCGCGAGCTGCGTCGCAATATCGGCAAGTACCTGGGCATCTTTTTGCTTATGTGTGGAAGCATCGCCCTTACCTCGGGCTTTTTGCTCGCGGCCCACTCCATCGGCCACCTCATTGACGGCATGCGCGACGAGTACACGATTGAGGACGGCCGTGTGACCACCTCCTTCGAGGCTACCGACGATCAACTCAAGGCCGCCGAGGACGCGGCCGACGACGTCGGCGGCGTCACGCTCTACAAGAATTTCTCCATCGACGCCATCATCAAAAAGACCGCCGGCGACGATGGCACCAAACGCACGATGCGCACCTATGCGCATCGCACCAAGGCCGACATTGCGTCCTACTGCGAAGGCGAACAGCCCAAGACGGACGATGAGGTGGCAATCGACCGTGTCTTCGCCACCAACAACGACCTCGCCGTGGGCGATAAGGTTGAGCTTGAGGGCCGAACCTACACCATCTGCGGCATCATGACCCAGCCCGATAGCCAGGCGCTGTTCCTCAACAATTCAGACTTTACGGTGAACACCATCACGTACGGCGTGGCCGAGGTCACCGACGCCGGCTTTGCCGCGCTTGAGGACGCCGGTGGCGCACCCGCCTACACCTACTCCTTTACCTTTGCCGATCGCGATCTCTCCACTGCAGACCGCATCGACGCCGAGCAAGATATGGTCGAGGCGCTGACCGACGCCGATGCGCGCGTGGACGATCTTGTCGACGCCGATTCCAACCAGGGCATTGGCTATGCGCGCGACGACGTGGACGGCGACTCTATGATGTGGATGACGCTGCTCGACATCATCATCGTGATCATGGCGTTCGTCTTTGTGGTCCTTACCGACGCCACCATCGAGGAGGAGAGCGCCATCATCGGCACGCTGCTCGCCAGCGGCTATCGCCGCCGCGAGATCGTGCTGCACTACCTGGCACTTCCCGTCATCGTGGGCGTGGTCGCGGCGCTTTTGGGCACTGCGCTCGGCGTTGTGTTCTTTACCGAGCCCATGCGCAGTCTCTACTACGGCTCGTACAGTCTGCCTCCCTTCCAGGTGTACTGGAGCTGGGAGATCTTTGTGAAGTGCGCCGTGGTTCCCGCCGCCGCGCTCATCCTCATCACGCTGGTGGGCCTGCTTCGCAAAATGGGCAAGACGCCGTTGCAATTCCTTCGTCACGAGGCGAGCGGCAGGTCGGGCACCAAACGCGGCCTGCAGCTGCCGGAGCGCATGGATTTTGTTTCCCGCTTCCGCTTGCGTATCTTCCTGCGCAATCTGGGCAACTTTGCCACGCTCTTCGTGGGCATTGCATTTGCGTCGCTGCTGATGCTTTTTGGCCTGGCGATTTTGCCCACGATGACGCACTACGCCGACAACCTCGAGACAAGCCTGGTCGCCGAGCACCAGTACACGCTCAAGGCGCCGCTGGAGCTCGAGGGCACTGCCGAGGAGCGCGAGCAGTGGTCGGCACTCGAGCGCTTGCAATCGGTTGACGGCGCGCTGCTTTCCGCCGCCCAGGATGCAGATGACGAGCTCGATGACGCGTTCGATGCTGCACAGACGGCGACCGATGCCGCGACCGCATCTCCGTCTGCCGAGAGCCTGACCGCAGCGCAGGACGCGCTTGCCAAGGTTCAGGACAAGAAGGATGCGCTTTATGCGCGCCTCGATGACCTTGCCGATGCCCTCGGCTGCAACCGCGATGAGGCCATCGACCTGATCGACAAGGCCTCTAAGATTGACACTGACAACGACGATATCCACCCGGTCAATACGACCGACAACGGCGCGGGCGCAATCGCGCAGACCGAGAAATACGCCATTTACCAGCTGCAATACGACCGAGGCGATGGAAATGGCGAGGGGACGATTTCCGTCTACGGCATTTCATCCGATTCGCGCTATTGGAAAGACCTCAACGTCGGCGATGGGCGCGTCGTCTTTGGCGGCGGTCTGCTCGATAAGTTTGGCTGGAGCGAGGGTCAGAAGGTCATGCTCGGCGACAAGTACGAGGGCGAGCATTATTCCCTTGAGTACGCAGGCAAGGACTGTGCCTGGGGCTCCAAGTCGGACATGAATATCTATATGAGTATCGAAGACTTTAATGAGCTGTTCGACAACGATGCGTCCTACTTTAACGGCTATGTGAGCGATGAGAAGCTCGACCTTGATTCGCGCTACTTTGCCGGCGACACCACACCCGACGACATGCGCGCCGTGGGCGACCAGTTCATCGGCATGATGAGCAAAATGATCGGCATGATGGTTGGGCTTGCGGTGTTCATCTTCCTGCTGTTTATGTACCTGCTGACCAAGGCTGTGATCGACCACAGCGCCCGTTCGATTAGTTACATGAAGGTCTTTGGCTATCGCGATAGCGAGATCTCGCATCTGTACATCCGCTCGATCACGCTGTGCGTGGTGGCGTCGCTCGTGCTGAGCCTGCCGGTCATTATTGGCTCGCTCACGGCCATCTTCCGCTCGATGCTGCTCGCCTACAACGGCAATATCGAGATCTACGTACCCGCTTGGTCCATGGCTGCATGCGTCGGCATTGGCTTTGCGACCTACCTGGTCGTGGCACTGCTACACACGCGCTCTATCAAGCACGTCAGCCTAGCCGAGGCCCTCAAGGTGCAGGAGTAGCCCCTTATTAGTCGTTGGGGACGTTCTTAAACGACTAGTCATCGGGGACGGTCTTTGCCGATTCGCCGGCTCGCTGGCCGGGCTGGCGGGGACTGTCCCTGGCGGTACTCATTTAAGTCTGTCCCCAATGAGTGGTTTCAGTCATTTAAGTCTGTCCCCAACGACTAGGTTTCGCGCTTGACTTCGACCCTACTTTAGCGGGTACCATCCTCTATGTCTGTAACGCCATATAGACCGAGGGGATATATCTATGACCGCAACTGCACCCGCAGCACCCGCTAAGGTGTACTTCACCAACCCGCGCACGCATGCTCGCGAGAGCCAGCTCGACAAGCTCAAGCGCCTCATCCGTCACGCCGGTATTGAGCAGATCGACTTTGAGAACAAGTTCGTCGCTATCAAGATTCACTTTGGCGAGCTGGGCAATCTGAGCTTTTTGCGCCCCAACTACGCTCGCGCCGTCGCGGATGTCGTGAAGGAGCTGGGCGGCAAGCCCTTCCTCACCGACTGCAACACGCTCTATGTGGGTAGCCGCAAAAACGCGCTCGAGCACATCGATACCGCGTATCAGAACGGCTTTACCCCGTATGCCACGGGTTGCCAGATCATCATCGCCGACGGCCTCAAGGGTACCGACGAGGCGCTCGTCCCGGTCGAGGGCGGCGAGTACGTGCGCGAGGCCAAGATCGGTCAGGCTCTCATGGACGCCGATATCGTGATCAGCCTCACCCACTTTAAGGGCCATGAGCAGGCCGGTTTTGGCGGTGCCATGAAGAACCTGGGCATGGGAGGCGGCAGCCGTGCCGGCAAGATGGAGCAGCATGCCGCCGGCAAGCCGAGCGTCGATACCACCAACTGCGTAGGTTGCCGTGCCTGCGAGAAGATTTGCGCGCACGGCGCCATCACGTTTGACGGTACGCGTGAGCGCGAGCTTGCCAACGGCAACACCCGCACGGTTCACGTGGCTGCCATCGACCACGATCGCTGCGTGGGCTGCGGACGCTGCATTGCGGCGTGCAACCAGGACTGCATCAAGCCCGACTATGATGCCGCGGCCGACGTGCTCAACTGTAAGATCGCCGAGTACACCAAGGCCGTCGTCGACGGCCGTCCGAGCTTCCACATCTCGCTCGCCATGGATATCAGCCCCAACTGCGATTGCCATCCCGAAAACGACACGCCTATCGTCAACGACATCGGCATGTTCGCGAGCTTCGACCCGGTCGCCATCGACCAGGCCTGCGCCGATGCCGTCATGGCATCCGAGCCGCTGCCCAACACCGAGCTCACCGACAGCGCCGCCAAGATGGAGCATAACCACGAGCATCTGGAGGGCGAGCAGGCCAAGGATCCCTTCTGCATCACGCATCCCGACACCGACTGGCGCGCGTGCATCGCGCATGCCGAGAAGATCGGCCTAGGCACGAGCAAGTACGAGCTCATCGAGGTCAAATAGCGCCTGACTATTGGACATATCAAGCGCTTTTGTAGCGCGACGTTAGCAAAAACCGCCCGTGAGCACAGTGCCCACGGGCGGTTTTTCGGAAGTATGCGGCAAATTTCGAGACCGCCGAGCACACGACGTTTTTTGGCGACAAAACCCCTGATAAATTGGTGGTAAAACTGCGGTCTGGTCGGCAGTTCCAGATTTTGCCGCATACTTCCGAAAATAGGGGGTCAGATAAAGCCCCAGACGTTGCTTTTTACCTAAAAATACTCGTCGAGGAAATCGTTGACTGTGTTCCAGTAGAGCTCGGGGTCAACTTGCGCACTCTTGGCGTGGGTGGCGCCATGGATGGTGAGCTTTTGCTTGACCTTGCTGGCGCACGCGTCGTAGTTTTGGTCGAGCATGTCGTACGGCACAAAGGTGTCCTGGTCGCCGTGGATAAACAGCATGGGAATCGTCGCGTGTTTGAGTTGCTCCACGCTGCTCGCCTTATGAAAGTCGTAGCCCGCGCGCACGTTGCACACCAAGTTTGCTACATCGAGCAAGGGAAAGCTGGGCAGGCCGAACACGTCCTTGAGCTGCAGAGAAAACTCGTCCCAAACACTCGTATAACCACAGTCCTCGATAATGCATTTTACGTTTGCGGGTAGAGATTCCCCCGCGACGTTCATGGCAGTTGCTGCACCCATCGACTCGCCAAAGACCAAGATGCGCGCCTCGGGGTCAGCCGCAACGATCCGCCCAATCCATGCAACGACATCGAGCCGCTCGGGCCAGCCCATGCCGATATAGTCGCCGCCGGAGCGCTCGTGGGCGCGGGCGGCAGGCGCGAGCACGTTCATGCCGCGGTCGTGGAAGCGCTTGGCGTATCGGGCCATGCCGATGGGCTCGTTGGTATATCCATGCAGGCAGACGGCGTAATCGTGGGTGTTCTCCGAGGCGGCAAAATACCAAGCGGCAAGTTCGGTTCCGTCATCTGCGGTGAGGCTGCTGCTCTTGCGGTTTTCTTTAAACCATGCCCGCGCCTCGGTGTCCTCGGCATCCGGCTGCTCACCGTCTTTGTCGTTCTTGCTATCCTGCATCATCTTCATGGTGTACGGCGCGCGGGGATTCAGCGCGAAGTCAAACAGAAAGTTGCCGGCAAATCCGAGCAGCGCAACGACAACCACCAGTGCAACGATGCCGGCTATCTTGAGCTTTCGATGGGAACGTGCGTTTTGAGCCATGCGGTATTCTCCTATAAGATGTTAATACATCAACATTTAATGCAAGCGCATTATGGACGTTCGCCGTTGATGCGTCAACAAGCAAAGAATGGGTAAACAAAGGGTCACATATGGTGCAAATTTCGCACGTACCTAGACGCTTTGATATAGTGTTGAGAACTCTTTACGTTGGAGGATGTAACCGGCATGTCCGATTCGAGCGACAGTTCCAAGCCGCGACCCAAGACCGCGGCCGTTCCGCACTACACGGTGGGCGAGGAGATCATGAACTCCGTCACCCATGGTGTCGGCTGCCTGCTGGGTATCGCGGGCCTGGTGCTCCTGATCGTATTCGCTGCCCTGCGCGGCGGAGGCCCGGCCCACATGGCCGCGGCGATTGTCTATGGCGTCAGCATTATCCTCGAATACCTAGCCTCCACGCTCTACCACGCGATTCAGCCCGCGCGCGCCAAGCGCGTGTTTCGCATCATCGACCACAGCTGCATCTACCTGCTCATAGCCGGCAGCTATACGCCGTTTTGCCTCATCACGCTCGCAAACGACGGCGGCGCCGTACTGTTCTTTGCCGTATGGGCCATCGCCATTATCGGCATCGCCCTCGAGTGCTTTATGCGCGAGCGTCAACCGCATTGGGTAAGTGGCTTGGTCTACCTGCTGATGGGCTGGCTCGTTGTCTTTAAGCTGCCCGAGCTCGTGTCGTTGCTCAGCCCCGTGGCACTTGCCCTGCTCGCCGTCGGCGGCGTGTGCTACACCGCGGGCGTGCCGTTCTATATCGCCAAAAACGTGCGCTATCTGCACAGCGTGTTTCACCTGTGGGTGCTTGCCGGCAGCATCTTTCAGTTCATGGCGGTGATCCTCTTCGTAATCTAGCGACCATGCCTGCGCGCCCGCGTCCTCGTTTGGGCGCCGGCGCAATTGCCGTATCCGTCATCAACGTTTTACCCTGACGCCCGAATCTTGGAGGTTCGAGAAACTCCCGATGGACATAACCATCTCCCTTATCACCACCCTCGTTTTGACCCTCATCAACGGCTACTTCTCTATGTCCGAGATGGCGCTCACCACGGCTAAGCGCGCCGTGTTGGAGCACGATGCCGAGGAAGGCGACAAGCGCGCCGAGCGCGCCATTAAGCTGGCCGCCGACTCCGACCAGCTGCTCGCCACCATCCAGGTCGCCATCACGCTCGTGGGCTTCGCCTCGTCCGCCGTCGCCTCGACGAGCCTGTCCGACCCGCTTGCCACGTGGCTCATGAGCTTTGGCATCGCGCCGCTTTCCGCCATCGCGCGCGGCCTGGCGCCGGTCATCATCACCGTCGCCGTCGCCTTTGTGTCCATCGTGGTTGGCGAGCTTGTGCCCAAGCGCATCGGCCTGGCTAACGCCGAAGGCGTATCCAAGCAGGTCGTGGGACCGCTCTCCGTGTTCCAAAAGATCGCCCGCCCGCTCGTGTGGCTGACCGGTGCCTGCTCCGACGGCCTGGCCCGTATCCTGCGCATCAAGAGCGCCGACGACCGCCAAAACGTCTCGGAGGAAGAGATCAAATACATGGTCTCGGAGCAGGACGATTTGCTCGACGAGGAAAAGCGCATGATACACGAGATCTTCGACCTGGGAGACACCGTTGCCCGCGAGGTCATGGTGCCGCGCGTGGACACCACCATGTGCGAGGACGACGAGACGGTCGCCGACGTGCTGTCCGCCATGCGCCAGACCGGCTTTAGCCGCATCCCCGTCTATCACGAGGATCCCGACAACGTCGCCGGCATCGCGCACATCAAGGACCTGATTCAGCCTTCGCTCGACGGCAAGGGCGACCAGCCCATCGCCGACTTTTTGCGCGACGCCACCTTTGTGCCCGACACCAAGGACATCCTGCCGCTGCTGTCCGAGATGCAGACCTCGCACGACCAGATCGTAGTGGTCGTGGACGAGTACGGTGGCACGGCCGGCATCATCACCATCGAGGACATCGTCGAGGAGATCGTGGGCGAGATCGAGGACGAGTTCGACCCCGACAACAAGTACCTCACGCGCCTTTCGCGCCGCGAGTGGCTCGTCGATGGGCGTTTTTCGTGCGATGACGCGATTGAGCTTGGTTGGCCGCTCGAGGAAAGCGATGATTATGAGACCATCGCCGGCTGGATTTTGGAGCTTTGCGACTCGGTGCCCGACATCGGAGAGGTGTTTGAGGTTGCGGGGTACAAGTTTAAGGTGCAGTCGATGCGTGGCCAGCGCATCTCGCTCATTCGCGTGATTGCTCCGGCCGAAACCGATAAGAAGGATTCCGAGCCCTCGGCAGACGAGCCGACGGCGTCTGGTGCGGGCTCTGCGGACCCGCACGACGGCGACGAGTAGGGTAAGGAAGAGTAGGGGAGAGTTATGGCAGGCCTGTTCAACATCCTTAAGGTCACCGTCAGCGAGGACAAGATCTGCGCGCACGTGCTGGTGAACCCCGGCATGCCGCTCATGACCTCGGAGGACATCGAGGCCACGGCGCGCGTGTACTACCTGGTACCCGCAATTGCCAAGCACCTGTGCCTGGGCGATTCCGGTCGCGAGTTCCAGGACTGCATGGGCCAGACCGAGCTTTGCCATCTGCTGGAGCACGTGACGGTCGAGCTCATGAACGAGACCGGTCTCGCTGACAGCATTTCGTGCGGCCGCACCCGCGTAAGCGAGCACGATGAGCGCGTCTTTGAGGTCGAGCTTTCGTGTCCCGACGACGCCCTGGCCATCGGCGCGCTGTCTTCGGCGACCTTTATGATGGATTGGGCCTATCTGCATGCCGACCAGCCCGCTCCCGATGTGGACGGTACGGTTGCGGGTTTGCGCAACCTGGTGCTGGGCATGCGCGCCGAGGCCGAGGGTAAAGATCCGCACGAGGCCGTCGCCGCCGCGAACGCCGAGGGTGAGGCCGGGGGTGCGACCGAGGGCGAGGCGCCTGCCGAGCCTGCCGCCGAGCCTGTCGACGAGGCCCCTGCCGAGGAGACCGTCGAGCCCGAGCCCGCGGAGCCCCGGGGCGTCCCGAGCTTTGACGCCGAGCCGCAGGAGGTAATCGATACCGAGGGCGCGACCGCCGAGAGCCACGAGGCCCCCGCTGCCGTCTACGGTGGCGCGGCGACGGCTCCGGTGGCCCCCGCGCGCGAGGGAGCGCTGCCGCTCGTTGACGGCGCCGGCGAGGACCCGGGCGCTACAGTGGCCATGCCTGCCATGCCGCAGGAGTAGGCTCACCCGCTTATCACCATCATGTACCTGCGCCTTTACCGTACGCAGATGAGCAAGACGGCAAGCGCTGTGCTGCGGGTATAATGGACAGCATTCAAACGGTGGGCGCCGAGGTGCCCGCAGGAGAGGAATGAACATGGGTAAGACTTTCAACTTTATCTCGGGTGCGCTCTTCGGTGCTGCCGCCGGCGCCATCATCGGCGTTGCCCTGGCTCCGCGCTCGGGCGCCGAGACCCGCGCCATGGCTGCCGATATCGCCAATGACGCCTGGGATAACATGCGCGACACCTACGAGCACGGTGCCGAGGAGGCCCGCGCCGCGGTCAACGATTTTGGCCCGATGGTCGACGCCAAGACCGATGACCTGCGTGCCAAGGTTGACCTTGCCCGCGAGCGCATGGACCAGCTGCGCGAGCAGCTCAACGACGCCATCTCGGGCGGTAACGTGACGCCCGCCGCCGATGTCGTGGTTGAGAACGCCGTCGAGGCCGACACCGAGGCCGCGGAGCCTTCGACCGAGGCATAATGCGCGCCGGGGATTTTGTCGGCGCCAAGATCTATCGCAAGCCTACCGAGGATAAGCGCACCAAAAAAGACGGCACGCCGCGCAGTCCTAAAAAGCTCGGCAAGATTCACTTTCCGGTCTTTACCCCGGGCGGCACGCGCGTGGTGGGCTTTATGGTTCGCCAGTCCGATATCGCGGGTATGATCGAGCGTCCCGACCGATTTGTGGCGCTCGATGCCATTGGCGTCTACGAGGGCGCCATCGCGGTTGACGACGTCAAGGGCACCTACGATACCGCTGCGGCCAAGCGCCTCGACATCAACCTGGATGATTGCATTATCTGGGTTGGCATGGACGTGCGCACGGAGTCGGGCGATGTCGTGGGCTATTGCTCGGATGTGGAGTTCAAGCCGCGTTCGGGTGTCGTGCAGACGTTCTACGTGACCGCCGGCACTGCCTCGAGTGTGCTGGTGGGCGATACGCAGATGCCGCCCACGATGCTGCGCGGCTATGCGGACGGCGCGATGATCGTTTCGGACGAGGTCAAGTCGCTCGGGTATTCGGGCGGCGCCGCTGCAAAGGTTGCCGAGGCAAGCGTCGTGGTGGGCGATAAGGTCAAGAAGGGCGCCAAAGTGCTCGATGACAAGGGATCGGTCGCCGTGGACAAGGGCAGCCGCGCGCTGGGCAAGCAGCTCGGCAAGACGCGCGGTATGTTCAAGGCCTTTAAGGACGAATACCAAAAGGCGAGCGGGGGCTCGTCGAAAGCTAGCAAATAGCGACGTACCAAATGATGGGAGGCAAGCCGGAGACCTGTTGCTCCGGCTTGCTGCGTTTATGGGGGAGGGCACATGCGCCAAAACGGATCATATTCACACGGACGTCCGGGCGCGCGTCCGACGGCGCGCCGCGATCTGGGGCAGCTGCCCGGCGGTCAGCGCAAGCGTCACCGTAAGCCCGGCGCGATGTATCTCAACCATAGCCGCGGCTTTAGCGACCGCAGCGCTCGCATCGGCAACAGCCGCACGCCCCGTCGTTCGTCTCGCCTGCCCTATGCGCTCATCGCCGTGGGTTGCGCGCTTGTGTTGTTTATCGCTGCCGTCGTGGGCTACGTCAACCGCAGCGTGGATGTCGTCCTCAACGGCCAGGAGACTGCGGTGCGCGTCGGCTCTACGCTGCAAAATCTCATCGACGACCAGGAACTGACCGATACCTACGACGCCGGGGACCTGCTGGCTGTTGACGACAGCGTGCTGACTCGCCATGGCGGCGAAAAGCTGTCGGTAAAAGTGGACGGCAAGCGCATAAAACAGGGCAAGTGGAAAAGCCGCGAGCTTACGGGCGGCGAGAAGGTGACGGTCAAAGACGGCCGCGACACGTATGAGAAGCATGAGGTCCAGGCGACGGTTATCGAGCCCAAGCTCAAGGTCGAGGGCACGGGTGCCATCGAGTACGTTAAGACGTGGGGTATCCAGGGTCGCTCCGAGGTGTGGGTCGGCGAGCAGTCGGGCAAGACGCAGGACCGCGGCGAGGTCGTGCCCGCCACCGATTGCGTGGTCGAGTGCGCGAGCGTGGCGCCCAAGGGCAACGAAAAGTACGTGGCGCTGACGTTTGATGAGGGCCCGAGCGGAGCGACCAAGCAGATCTTGCAGGTGCTCAAGGAAAAGGGCGTCACCGCGACGTTCTTCCTGTCGGGCGATGCGGCCGAGGCCTCGCCCGCCACGGCCAAGGCGATTGTCGATGCCGGCTGCGAGGTCGGCTCCAACAGTTACAGCGACGAATCGCTCAAGGGCAAGGATCGCGATGCGGTGCGCGAACAGGTTTCGAAGGGCACCGAGGCGATCAAGTCCGCGACCGGAACGTCGACGATGCTTTTGCGTGCTCCCTACGCAGCCTTTGACGAGCAAAACTGGATTGATGCGATGGACCTGGTGTCTGCCGTGGTCTCGTGGAATATCGATTCGGGCGACTGGCTGCTCAACGGTGCCGACGAGCAGGTCTCGACGGTGCTCGATTCGGTGACGCCGGGCAACATTGTGTTGCTGACCGATAACGATGAATGCGCCGAGCAGACGCTCGAGGCGCTGCCGCAGATTATCGACGGGCTTATTGCCGACGGCTACAAAATCGTGACATTGAGTGATCTGGTCAAGACGGATACATCGCTGAGCAAAAAGCTCACCTCGCTGACGAAGGCCGCCATGCCCAAAAACGCCGTGTTCCCCCAGCTCGCCGAAGATGACGACACCACAGAATAGTCATGTAAGAACGTCCCCAATGACTATGTCACGGATGCGTCAGCGTTTGGTATGCCTGCGATGTGCGGCGCATAAATTTGGCGCCACGGCGCGATGCTGATGCTATAGTTACTGCGGATAACAAGGGTCAAGAGAAAGGTTGCAGGTGAAATCCAAACCTCGACCATACAGTCGATGACCCCATGCAAGTGCTTCTTGCGCATGCACGGGGTGTGAGCGCCGAGCGGTGTGCCGCCCGCGCATGCGTATACATATCTAAAAGTCCACGGATGGCGTGCCGGCATGGCCGCAGTCCGAAGGGATAATGATGGGGAGCACCAGTGAATTATCTGAGTGAGATGCTCAAGCTGCCGGTCTTGGACGTCGATGGCGAAAAGCTCGGCGTTGTGAACGATTTTGGCATTGCTACCGGCGAAGTTTTTCCGCACGTGACGTCGCTCGCGTTCCGCGGACCCGGCAAGACGCCATTTATGATCAGCTGGCGCAAATGGGTCGACCGTATCGACGAGACGGGCGTGCACCTTAAGTCGCCGGCCACCGAAATCCGTTTTTCGTACCTGCAGCCGACCGAACTTTTGCTCGCGCGCGACGTGCTCAACAAGCAGATTGTCGACACGCAGGGCATGAAGGTCGTGCGCGTCAACGACATCAAGTTTTCCATGTCGGGCGAAAATCAGCTGCGTCTGCTGGGTGCCGAAGTTGGCGCCCGTGGTCTGCTGCGCGCGATCAGCCCCGCACTCGAACATGTCGTCGAGAGCTTTATGAAGCACCTGGGCAAACCGCTCGGTGAGGACATCATCGCCTGGTCCTACATGGACCTGCTCGACCGTTCGACTAAAAACATCCAGCTTTCGGTGTCGCACAAGACGCTTGGCGAGCTGCACCCTGCTGACATCGCCGACATTATCGAGCAGCTCGACCCGCGCCTGCGTGCGCAGGTGTTCGCGCAGCTCGACACCGCCCAGGCCGCCGAGGCCATCTCGGAGTTCGACGACGACGAGCTTATGACCGAGATGCTCGAGGGCCTGTCCGATACGGACGCATCGTCGATGCTGGCCATGATGGACCCGGACGACGCCGCCGACCTGATCGATGAGCTCGATTACGAGAAGGCCGAGAAGCTGTTGCGCCTGATGGGCGTTCAGGAGGAGAAGGCGATTCGTAACCTGCTGGGCTATGAGGACAACACTGCCGGTCGCATCATGACCTCGGAGTTTGTCTCCCTGCCCGCCACGGCGACGGTCGGTGACGCTATCGAGGCGATCCGCAAGCTCGATGAGGACTTCGAGAGCGTCTACTATGTCTATACCGAGGACCCGAGCGGCATGCTCACCGGCGTCCTTTCGCTGCGCACGCTCATCGTGGCCGACCGCGATGCCACGCTGGGCCAGCTGGCCTATCGCGACCTGGTGTATGTGTCGCCCGACGATGACCAGGAAGACGTAACGGACGAGATGACCAAGTACGACCTGGTCGCCATCCCCGTTTGCGACGAGAACCGTCACATCTTGGGTATCGTGACCTTTGACGACGCCATGGACGTTATCGCCGAGGAGCACCAGGAGGACCTGCAGATCGCAGGCGTCGGTTCGGGCGATAGCGCGTCCGACGACTCGACGAATGTGCTCAGCTGGTTTGTGCATCGCCAGTACTGGGTTGTCGTGTGGGGTATTGCCTCGTGCATCATGGCAACAGTGCTGGGAACGGCGCTGGGCTCTGCGCATCTGGTGGTGTTCCCCATGTGCGCCATGCCGCTCGTGCTGCTGGCTGCCTCGCGTATGGTGTCGTTCGTCAAGAACTACTTTCTGGAGTACGACGGCCATGACGATGAGCCCAAGCCGTATCTGGGGTTCTTCTTCCAGAGCACGGGCATGGGCCTGATCCTGTCGCTCGTGACCTACCTGTGCGCCCAGCTGGTGCGCACGGCCGCATTCCCCGACGCATCCATGTTTGAGGAACAGCTCTTTACCGGCTGCTTTAACATTGCGGCCATCGTTTGTCTGATTGGCAACATGAGCGCCGTGATTTACCTGATGGTGCTGTTCTGGCGTGACGAGCACGACCTCAATACGTCGGGTACCGCCATGAACGTCATTGCCGTCATGATCTCGTGCGTGGCGTACTGCATCGCCGCGGTGCTGCTCACCATGTCGGTCATGGGGTAGGTGGTCGCGTGCAAAACACGAAGCAAAAGGCGAGCACCAAGCAAAAGCTGACCATCGCGGCCATCTTTGGCGCCATGGGCCCTGGCCTTCTGGCGGCGCTTTCGGGTAATGACGCCGGCGGCATCGCCACGTATTCCAGCGCCGGTGCCAGCTATGGCTACAAGATGCTGTGGATGCTTCCCGTCATGACCGTGCTGCTTATCGTGACGCAGGAGACTGCGGCGCGTTGCGGCTGCGTCACAGGCAAGGGCCTGGCGTCGCTCATCCGCGAGCGCTTTGGCGTGCGCAGGAGCGTGCTGGCCATGGCGGCGCTGCTGATCGCCAACACGGCCGTTACCATCTCGGAGTTTGCGGGTATCGCGAGCGGCCTTGCCCTCTTTGGCGTGCCGGCGAGCATCTCGGTGCCGCTGGTGGCACTGCTGGTTTGGATGCTTACCATGTCGGGTAGCTTCCAGCGCATCGAGAAGATTCTGCTGCTGGTGAGCTGCGTGTTTGTGACCTACATTGTCGCTGCATTTATGGCTGGTCCCAGCTGGGGCGAGGTGGCGGTCGACTTGGTTGTGCCCAACATCCAAAATGACCCCAGCTACGTGTCGCTTGTGGTCGCAACGATCGGTACCACCATTGCGCCGTGGATGATCTTCTTGGCGCAGAACAACGTGGTCGATAAGAACGCGGGCGAGGACGATATCGTGCTGCAGCGTATCGACACCGTGAGCGGCTCGATCGCCGCCGATGTCATCGCCGGTTTTATTATCATCACGACCGGTACGGTACTGTTCCCCGCGGGCATTCAGATCAGCGATGCTGCCGACGCCGCCCGCGCGTTGGAGCCCATCGCGGGCCAGTGGTCCACGGTGCTGTTTGCCTCGGGCCTGGTCGCGGCGAGCTTCTTGGCCGCCTGCGTGCTGCCGGGTGTTACATCCAGCGCTATCTGCGAGGCATTTGGCTGGGAGCGCGGCGCCGATCGCAGCTGGGACGAGGCCCCGGTCTACCGCGGCATCATTACGGCCATCATTGGCATCTCTGCCGTGCTGGTGCTCATGCCCGGTGTCGACCTGTTCCAGATTATGATGACCTCGCAGGTCATCAACGGCGTGCTTTTGCCCGTGGTTCTGGTGTTCCAGGTGCTTATTGCCGCCGATCGACACATTATGGGCGCCAACCGCAACGGCCGCGTGTGGAATGTGCTCACTTGGGCGACTATCGGTGTAATTACGGTGCTGACGGTCGTTATGTTTGTGCTGCAAGCGATGGGCTACAGCGCGTAGCGCCTCTTTTGGATTCTAAACAGGCCGTCGCCATGGGCTGCGGCCTGTTTTTTGCCCACGGCCTCTCGGAATCGGTTCGAAAAGAGCAACCTTGGGGCGTTTGCTGCGGGTGTGGGGCATGGAAACGACGCTCGGGGCGGCGAGGAACTCAGAATTCGGCCGCGGGAGGGCATTCATCGGCCGCGTCAGGAGTGTCCCTGGGTGCCGGCACATAAGGAACGTCCCTAGCTGCCGGAGGGGGCGTCGGTTGTGGCCGACGCTCCCTCCGGGTGCAAGCTGATTTGACGGTGCGTTACTTGTCGCCGCCGAGCTTGTGCGGTTTGTAGGCGAGCGCGTTGACGAGTGCGTCGGCGGCGGACTTGACGGCCGCCGGCTGCGGATCGTTAACGTGGTCCTCGGGATGCACGGGCAGGTCCTTCTTGACGGCATCGTGGATGAGCTTAAGGTACTCGGCCACGCCCGCGTTTGAAAGGTGCGTGCCGTCGCCGTCGAACAGATCGTTGCGGTTGGCGCTATATCCGTACCAGTCGATAACGCGAACGTTTTTATAGCGCGAGGCGGCGTTGGCAATGGCCTGATTGGTGGCGCCGACCCATGGCTGCGGGCTGCGCGTGTTTACAAATACGACGATGCGCTGATCGCCGGCATCGGCCATGATGGCGTCAATCTGGGCGTCGGTCACCAGGCCGTTGGTGCCCAGCGCAAAGACCACGATCTTGCCGGCGAGATTCTGCTGGATATATCCCTCAAATGTCGCGCGGCCCGCATCAAACTGGCGGCCCTTTTCGGCATCGATGTGACTGTGGGGGAACACGCCGTCAAAGGAATCGACGGCGCGCAGCGACACGGAGTCGCCGATCATCAGCAGGTCGTAGGATCCGTCGGGGAAGCCGTCGTTGTCCTTGTCGGTGTCATCGGCCGCCTGCTGGTCCTGGGGTTTTGCATTTTTGGCTTCCTTGTTTAGGATTTCGGCGCCCTCGCCGCTCAGCGCGGATGTGTCGGGCACAAAGACCAGACCACCCAGCGCCACGACAAGCACGACGCCACAAACGGCGCACACGGGAATATGCGCGCGCACCCAGCTTGCGGGCGTGGTGGTGCCTTCGCGGAGCTCGGAAACGGTGCGCCCAAAGGCGCCCTTCCTAAACGGCGTTTCGATAAAGCGATAGGAGCACTCGGCTACGGCGACCACCACAAGTACCTGCAGGATGTACTGCCACCAGGGCGTATCGCTGATGTTGGCGACCGGGTTCATGAGCAGCAGCAGTGGATAGTGCCACAGGTAGATGCTGTACGAGCGCTTGCCAACCCACACGAGCGGCTCGGCGGACAGCGCGCGGGCAACCATTCCCTGGGGCTGCACGCAGGCCGCGATGACCATGAGCGTGAGGATGGAGCATAACAGCGTGCCGCCGCGATACTGGAACGCGGTGTAGCCGTTGGTGAGCGCGACCATGGCGGCAAGGCCAACCAGACCCACGACGCCCAAGACATCGATGGATGCGGGCGAGGACCAAAAGCGCACGAGGACGCTCGGCTGTGCCAGGGCGGTATCGGCTGATTCGTCGGCCTTCTTGCCAGGCTTGTTCTCGGCGTTCTTGCCGTGCTTGGCGGCGCTAGCCAGGCGATTGAGCCCCAAACGATGAGCGAGGCGCACCGGCGCCAGGTCGCAATCGGGGATAAAGGCCATCCAGGCACCCAGCAGCAGCGAGAACACGCGGGTGTCGGTGCCGTAGTACACGCGGCTGGGGTCGGCGGCAGGGTTGTAAAGCACCATCATGGCGAGGGCGGATACCGCGGCAAGGCCCAGAACCACGCGGCGCGTGTTGGGCTTGCTCACATGCATGGATACCATGGCAAACAGCAGTGGCGGCCAAATCAGGTAGAACTGTTCCTCGATGGCAAGCGACCAAAAGTGCGTGAGCGGCGAGGGGTCGCCCAGAGCATTGAAGTACGAGACGTTTTGGGCAATCTGCCACCAGTTGTTGAAGAACAACAGCGACGGCAGGATGTCGGGGCGCATCTTGGTGAGCATCACGTGGTTAAAGATGGTGCACAGCGCGCAGGTCACCACCACGACGGTCACCACGGCGGGGACCAGGCGACGGATGCGGCGAATCCAGAAGTTCTTAAGGTCGATGCGGCCGGTCTTAGCGACTTCATTGAGCAGCAAACGCGTGATCAGATAGCCCGAAAGCACAAAGAAGATCGTGACGCCGAGCAGGCCGCCCTGTGCCCATGTGAGGTTGAGGTGATAGAGCACCACCGCGACGACGGCGAGCGTGCGCAGGCCGTCGAGGGCGGGGATATAGCGAGATTTGGGGCGCGTGGGCGCCTGTTCCTCTGCGGCGCTGTTGGTGCGGTCACCCTTGTTGGCGGGCACGCGATGAGAGTCTGCGGCGCGGCGCGGCTCGGTGGCTTGTCGGTTAGCGCGCGAACGTTCGTGCGGCGCTCGTTGATCGCTCGCGTGGCGTGAGCTGCGTGAGCTCGATCGCGGGAGTTGTTCCATAAAACTTCATCCAATGACGAGAATAATCAGCACGCCTTCATTGTAGCCGCCTGCTCCTGTGAATGCTTGCTGCCGGTGCAAGCTCAAGCGCGCGTTCACATCAAAGTGAACTAAAGTTATAGAGGCGCGAGAGCGCACGATTGACGGCCAACAGCGGGTGCAGAGCTCGCGGACGAGGAGGTTTCCATGGCAGATTGCGGCATCGTTGCGGTGTTCGGCAGCATGAACATGGACCTTTCGGTGGCGTGCGAGCGCATGCCGCGTGCGGGCGAGACCGTCGGCGGCAGCGGATTTATCAGCAATGCCGGCGGTAAGGGCGCCAACCAGGCCGTGGCAGCTGCACGCATGGGCGCGCGCACGTGCATGATCGGCGCGGTCGGGCGCGATGCGTTTGGCACGTCGCTCGTGGCGGGGCTCCAAGATGCTGGCGTGGACTGTGACTTTGTGGCGCGTCGCGATGATGTGGAGACGGGAACGGCGACCATCATTCGCTGCGAGGGCGACAACCGCATCGTGCTGTCACCGGGTGCCAACCATGCGCTTGCGGGCGAGGACGTTGCCTGCGCGCTGAGACGTCTGGTGGCCGACGAGCTCGACGGCGACGCCAGCGATATTGCCCCGGCTGCCGGAAGCGTCTTTATTGCCCAGGGCGAATGTGACCTTGCAGCGACGGCCGAGGCACTTGTTTACGCTCACGTGCTGGGGTTCTATACGATCTTTAATCCAGCGCCTGCCTGTGAGTTGCCTGCGGAGGCCTGGCCTGCGGTCGACTTGGTCTGCCCCAACGAGACCGAGTGCCAGGTGCTGACGGGTATCCTGCCCAAGGACGATGAGAGCTGCGCTGCTGCGCTCAACGCCCTGCTCGCCAAGGGTGCCGGCGCCGCGGTCATCACGCTGGGTGGCGCCGGCTCGGTTACGCTTGGCGATGACGGCGAGCAGCTGCGCATGCCGGCACTTTCGTGCGCGGTGGTCGATACGACGGCCGCGGGCGATACGTTTATCGGCGCACTTGCAGCTGCCCGTCTGGAAGGCCTGCCGCTCTTTGAGTGCATGGCGGCGGGCGCACGCGCCTCGGCGGTGACGGTGTCGCGCTTGGGTGCTCAGCAATCGATTCCCACGCGTGCCGAAGTTGAGCGCGTGTTTGATTTAGACGATTTAGTACAAGACGGAGAAGCGGAGTAGAACAATGGCAATTAAGAAGCTGATCCTTGATCTGGATATGGGCGTGGACGACGCGATGGCGCTTGCCTACGCCATTGCGAGCCCCGAGGTGGAGCTCGTCGGCATTACCACGTGCTTTGGCAACGTGCGCGTCGACCAGTCGGCGCATAACTGCTTGGCGGTGCTCGACCTGTTGGGTCGTCCCGAGGTGCCGGTGTACCTGGGCGCCGATCGTCCCATTAAGGCGACTGAGCCCTATACACCGCCGGCGTCCACCACGCTCATCCACGGTAAGAACGGCATCGGCGGCGCGAGCGTGCCCGCGTCGCCGTATGAGCCGGTGGGGGCGACGTCGGCTGATGGCAACGCGGCGGTCGATTATCTGATTGATGCCGCGCGCACCTATGGCCCCGATCTGGTCTACGTAGCGACCGGCCCGCTCTCCAACCTGGCGCTTGCCCTGGAGCGCGATGCGACAGCGGTGATGTCTATCGGTCGCGTGGTGGTTATGGGCGGCGCCCTGACCGTGCCCGGCAACGTGAGCGCGGGTGCCGAGGCCAACATGGCAAGTGATCCCGAGGCGGCCGACGCCGTGCTGCGTTCGGGCCGCAAGCTCACTATGGTGGGTTTGGATGTGACGCATCGCGTGGTGCTCACGCGTCGCGACATTGCCGGCTGGACGGGCTCGGGCACCATGGCGGGCTGCGCATTTGCGAGCATGGTCGAGCACTACATTGGCTCGTACGAGATGAACGCACCCTACCTGGTTGGTTGTGCGCTGCACGATCCACTGGCCGTTGCCGTGGCGATCGACCCCACGCTCGTGGGCGCGCTCGGCTGTAACCTGCGCGTCGACCTGCTCGGCGAGTATCGCGGCCGCACCATCTGCGATGAGCGCCGTGTGGCCGACCCCGACAAGAGCGCACTCGTGGCGCTGACTGTTGACGCTCCGCGCTTCCTGTCCGAGTTCAAGACGCGCATGGCTCGTGTCCTTGGCTAAGTTGTCTTTTTGGATGGGGCTTTTTTGACTGGTATGATTGGTGCGACCATTCGAACCAGCTAAAAGAGCCCCGTCCCAATTTGACTATCGAGAGGATCTGCCATGGAGCGCATCGCGAGTTTTTCCGTTGACCATCTGCTGCTTGAGCCCGGCGTGTATGTGAGCCGCATCGACCGCGATCCGGCGACCGGCGCTGTCGTCACCACCTTTGATCTGCGCTTGACCACGCCCAACAAGGAGCCGGTCATGAACACGGCTGAGTGCCACACCATCGAGCACCTGGGCGCGACGTTCCTTCGCAATCATGCCGAGTGGTCGAGCCGCATTGTCTACTTTGGCCCCATGGGCTGCCGCACGGGCTTTTACCTGGTTGTCTTTGGCGAGCTGACGAGTGAGAAGATCTTGCCGCTCGTCCGCGAGCTGTTTGAGTTTGTCGCCGGCTTCGAGGGCGATGTCCCCGGTGCCGCTCCCGAGGAGTGCGGTAACTACCTGGACCAGAACCTTCCTATGGCTAACTGGCTCGCACGCCGTTACCTCGACCGCGACTTGGCCGATATCGACGAGAAGCACCTGCACTATCAGCAGGCATAAGAGCTTTATCGCCCAAAACGAGCGCATTGGGCGCCTTCGCTTATGCGGGGGCGCCTTTTTGTTGATTGGTCGGGACGAGCGTTCAAAATCGCTCATGTTTGTTCTAGAATGTTCGTATAGTCACATTTACGAACAGGAGCGAACATGCATATCTATTCTGTTGAGGATTCCGAGTTCAAGTCCTATGGCAACGTTTGGGATAACGTTCCGTCCGAGCTCACGTCGCCCGTGCTCGAGGCGCTTTCTGCCACGCCCATTCCCGAGGGCAGCAAGTACGTAGCAAGTGCGCCGGAGCTTGAGGGCGTCAAGGATGCCGATAAGCTGGGCTTTCTCATGTTTGGTGGCCGTCCCTTCCAGTTCGGCTGGTGCAACGGCCACAACACGCGTCTCAACTGCCTAGAGTATCACCGTGCCAGCGAGTTCAACCTGGGCGCGCGCGACTTTATCCTGCTCGTGGCGCATCGTTGGGAGATCGAGGACGGCATGCTCGATACCGCTCAGGTCAAGGCGTTCCGCGTGCCGGCGGGCAAGGTTGTCGAGGTTTTCAACACCACGCTGCACTACACGCCCTGCATGGTCGACGACGGCGGCTTCCAGGTGATGGTGGCGCTGCCGGCAGGTACCAATGGCCCGCGCCCCGAGGCTGCAGCTGACATGCCCGCGGCCGGCGACAGCTACTGCTACTGGAAGGCTGACAAGTGGGTTCTCTGCCACGCCGACAGCCCCAAGGCTGCCGAAGGCGGCTACGTAGGCCTCGTCGGCAAAAACCTCGACATCACCGTGGACTAGAATCTTCCATCTCGATCTGTAACACCTAGCGGGCAAAATCGCCTCTACCTGTTACAGATCGAGACAAATTGCAGGGGATAGAACGAACAATCTCGATCTGTAACACCAGGCCCGGTTTTGGCGGCCTACCTGTTACAGATCAAGACAAACCTGCCCAAACCACCACAAAGGTGCCTGTCCCCTTTGTGGCGGCTTGGGCGGGAAGGTATCAAAAAGTATCAGACGGGGGCGGCTGCCGAGCGCCTGCGCGCGAAAAGAAGTGTCGACCTGCGCCGTTGCCGTTGAGTAGCTCGCTGCTTGCGGGGATACTGAAGCCACGACAAGCAGCGTACGAAAGGATCGATGCATGGCTTTCCGTAATGATTTCCTGTGGGGCGGCGCGACGGCTGCCAACCAGTGCGAGGGCGCCTACAACGTGGACGGCCGCGGCCTTGCCAACGTGGACGTGGCTCCGCACGGCCCCGAGCGCTATGCGGTGGTCTCCGGCCAGCGCAAGATGCTCGACTTCGAGGACGGCTATTACTATCCCGCGCAGACCGGCATCGATTTCTATCACCATTACAAGGAGGACATCGCCCTCTTTGCCGAGATGGGCTTTAAGACCTTCCGTATGAGCCTGGCTTGGACCCGCATCTTCCCCAATGGCGACGAGACCGAGCCCAACGAGGCCGGCCTGGCCTTTTACGAGGACGTATTCCGCGAGTGTCAGGCGCACGGCATCGAACCGCTCGTGACCATCACGCACTTCGACTGCCCCGTCCACCTCATCAAGGAGTACGGCGGCTGGCGCAACCGCAAGCTCATCGACTTCTACAAGAACCTCGCGACCACGATCTTCACCCGCTACAAGGGCCTGGTGAAGTACTGGCTTACCTTCAACGAGATCAACATGATCTTGCACCTGCCGTTTATGGGTGCCGGCCTGGTTTTTGAGGAGGGCGAGAACAAGGAAGCCGTCGAGTACCTGGCCGCCCACAACGAGCTCGTCGCCAGCGCTTGGGCAACCAAGATCGCCCACGAGATCGACCCCGAGGTCAAGATCGGCTGCATGCTCGCCGCGGGCACCTACTATCCCTACAGCTGCCGTCCGGGCGACGTGCGTCAGGCGCAGCTCGACAACCAGAACAACTACTTCTTTGTCGACGTCCAGAGCCGCGGCTACTATCCGGCCTATGCCGTCAAGAAGCTCGAGCGTCTGGGTATCGACGTGGGCATGACCGACGAGGACCGCGAGATACTGGCCGCCAACACCGTCGACTTCATCAGCTTTAGCTACTACAGCACCCGCTGCTCTGCCGGTGCCGACAACCCCGATGTCGAGCGCACCCAGGGCAACGCCTTTGCCGGCGCCAAGAACCCCTATCTGCAGGAGAGCCAGTGGGGCTGGGCTATCGATCCGCTGGGCTTCCGCATCACGCTCAACGACCTGTACGATCGCTACCAGAAGCCGCTGTTTGTGGTTGAGAACGGTCTGGGCGCCAAGGATGTTGTCGAGGAGGATGGCTCCATCAACGACGACTACCGCATCGACTACCTGCGCCAGCATATCGCCGCCATGCGCGATGCCGTGACCGAGGACGGCGTGGACCTGCTGGGCTACACCACCTGGGGCCCGATCGACCTGGTGTCTGCCGGCACGGGCGAGATGTCCAAGCGCTACGGCTTTATCTACGTCGATCGCGACGATGCAGGCAACGGCACCCTCAAGCGCTCCAAGAAGAAGAGCTTCGACTGGTACAAGAAGGTTATTGCTTCTAATGGTGAGGACCTTTCCTAAGGAAGCTGAGACACTCGACTTCAGAGTCTCCTGACCAAGGCGCCCGGCGAGCAGCTAATGCTCGCCGGGCGCCTTGCCGTCTGCGGATTTTGGGACATGCGGCCCGCTTTTTCGACCCATCTGTCGGTACACTAAAAGCACTATGGGTACCCGCGAGCGACATATCGGCCACGCGGCCGCCCGATCCGCTCCCGTGGCGGATCCCAGGGGCGGCAGGCTCTTCGCCATGCCGCGATTCCTTGTTGGCATAACACATCAGGTGTACCGCCACCGCGTCTTTGCTATCGCCGGTGTCATCACCGCGCTGTTCCTCATGCTTTTGGCAGTCTTGCCGGCGCTGTTCGCCTTCGACCCCAAACTTTCTAACGCCGTGCCCGCCTATAGCGAGGTGTCCGAAGAGGTCGTGGATGCGCTCGTCCATTCGAGCTCTCTCCCGCTGCTTGTCGCCGCAATTATATTTTCGATCTGGGGCGTATCGGTCTATCTGCGCTGTTTGGACTATGTGTTGCGCCGCCGCCTTGTTGCCATCGCCTCCATCTGCGCCCTGTGGATGATCGAAGTCATTCTCAAGTACAAGTCGTTCACGCCGTTCTATGCCACCGTGCTGTGGTACCTGTACTACGTGCCCATGACGCTCATTCCGCTGATCTACCAGTTGTGTGGTCTGCGCCTTGCGGGCCTGGAGCAACACCGCCTGGGTCGCCGCTACTGCGCTGCGCTGTGGATTGTGGCCATCCTGCTTATCGGATTTGTGCTCACCAACGATTTTCACCAGCAGGTCTTCCGCTTTGACCGTACAAGCGACACCTGGAGCAACGATTACACGTACGGCTGGGGTTATTTCGCTGTCCTCGTGTGGACGGCCTTTGACTTCGTGGCCTTTTTTATCCTGGTTGGTCGGTCCTCGTCCTTTCGCATCCAGCGATTCTCGGGCACGGCGGCGCTCGTGCTGCTGGGTGGCGCATTCTTTGCCATCTCGTATGCGTTGCGCGTGCCCTGGGCATGGAGGCTCAACTTTTCGCTCGTCTATTGCGTCCTGTGCGTGGTGGCGATGGAAATCTGTCTCGATTGCGGTGTCATTCCGTCGTATCACGACATCGCCGGCATCTTCGACACCTTGCCGCTCGACCTCAAAGTTCTAACGCGCGATCTGCAGGAGGTCTATGCCACGCCGGTGTCAAAGCCAATGCCGGTAGGCGTGCGCGAGGAGCTGCGGACCCAGGAGCACGGCCACGCCCATGCCTTTGCCGTGGCGTCCGATCCCGATGTGATGTACCGTGCCTTTCCACTGCTGGGCGGATCGGCCCTGCTTGCCCAAGACGTGTCGGAGCTCAACGAGCTTAACCGTGAGCTGGCACATCGTCGCATGGAGCTGCAACGTCAAAACGAGCTGCTCGCCGCCGACTACGACCTTAAGACGCATTTGGCAGATCAAGAGGCCGAGACCTTGCTGGTCCAAGACGTGGACCAGGCGATTGCCCGCGCGCTCGAAGGGATGTACGACCTGCTGAGCTCGCTGCCGCCGTTGACCGACGAGGCGTCTTCGCACGAGCGTTACCGCATGCTGCAGCGCGCCAAGATGCTCGTCGCCTATTGCAAGCGCAAGGGGTCGCTCACGTTGGCACAGCATGGGGAGAGCGGTTTTGATCGCGACCGCATTCAGCTCATTGCCAACGAGCTCGCGAGCGACCTGCGCACCATCGATATCGATTGCGCCTCGATTATCGCCATACGGCGCCCGATGCGCGCCAGTACGGTAAGCGCCCTGTACGACTGCGTGTATGACTTTGCGTTTTTTGCCTACACCACCGACCATCCGGCGCTTATGTATCACTTGGGCGACCATGACCGATGCAGTGTCGAGCTGCGCGCCACGCTTTTTTCCAACGATGATGCAGATCTTTCGCAGACGCCCGCTGCGCAAGAGCTCGAAAGCGCTTTGCAAGGGCGCAACGTGGCATATCGCCTTGAGGGCGAGCCCGGCCAGCTGCGCATGATCGTCTTGATGCCGAGGGCAGGTGAGTGACGATGCAGATTTCGCTCATCCTTCCCCAAATCGTTGCGCTCGATGTTGTCTTTGCCCTGGCTGCGTGTCTGCAGACGATCCACGTCCCGCTCATCGCATCGCGCCGCTCGTCCTATAACCGTAAGGTGATTTGCGCCTACGAGGCGAGCCTTGTGCTTCACCTGATGATTTCGGCGCTCATCTTATTCGCGTCGTCTGGCTCGTATCTGGTGGCGCCGCTTGACGTTTGCGCCAGGGCAATGGGCGGAGTGCTGTGGCTCAATGCCGCGATCTTTGCCTATGGCGTGACGCTTATGGTGCACTATCGTCGCCCCGTCATGCTGCCCGAACTGTTGCTCGTTGCCGCCGTGACACCGCCGGTGGTTTTTGCCATGGGCTCGGCGTGGACCGTTGTCCTTATCGCAGAGGGAGCGTTCTTCCTGTTCCGCTCCATCGCGGCGCTCTTGATGGATATCCGCAACCGCCAGGAGGATATCACCGCGTTTTCGACGATCGAAACCATCAACGTGATCCCCGTGGGCATCCTGTATCTAGACCCGAGGGGCCGTCCACTGCTCATGAACCGTGCATGCGCAAAAACCTGGTGGAGTTTCATATGCCCACCGACCTAGACGATATGAGCGGTACATGGAACGACCTGCGTAAACTCAGCATGCAAATGCCAGAAAGCAGCCAGAACCGCGTGCGCATTAATCTGGACCGCTTTGGTGAGGTGCGCGTTGTGGTCGAGGTTTCTCCCGCCGAGATTCGCTTGTTTGTGCACGATGACGTTATGGTTTCGGGCCGCCTCTTCGAGCGCATTATCGGTCTGGATGTAACAGAGTATGCGCATGCTCACGATCGCCTGGCGCAGGCCAACCACCTGCTTGAGCTTGCGGGCCAAGAGCTCCAGGCCCAGATCGAAGAAGTAAAAAAGGTTGCCGACAATGCGGCCTATCTGCGTATGCGCGCTCGCGTGCACGACGTGATCGGCCAGCGCCTGTCCATCCTCCATCGCTATTTGGAGGAGGGGCGCCTGGACGACGAGTCGCTCGAGCAGATCGATCCGTTGCTGCGCTCGATCGCTGCCGATCTGCGCAGCGGGGGCGACACCGAACCGGCAGAGCAACTGGGCGATATCGTCCATGCCTTTGGCCTGGTGAGCGTGCAGATCGATGTGGAGGGCGAGCTGCCAAGCGACGCGCGTGTCGCCGCAGCCTTTCTGCAGATTATCCGCGAGGCCTCGACCAATGCCACCAAGCATGCACAGGCCCATCAGGTCCATGTGCGCCTGCGGCAGGAGACGTCGGAAGACGGCGCTGTTGCGCGGATGACCGTTTCTAACGACGGCGCGCCTGCACCCGTATCGTATCGCGAGGGAACGGGTATCCCTGGTATGAGGCATGTCGCACAGAATCTGGGCGGCAGCCTGGAAGTCCACGCCGCCCCGTCCTTTACGCTTGCAGTGTCCATCCCGCTCGTCTCCAACGCCACGGTCCAAAGGAGAAGCTCATGATCCGCGTGTTAATCGTCGAAGACCAGGCTATCTTGCGCGAGAGTCTGGCGCGTTCCGTGGGCGACCAGCCCGACATGACCGTTGTCGCCGCGATCGCCGACGCCTCGGATGCCTTGGACGTTGTGCTCAAGGAGCGTCCGGACATGATACTGATGGATGTGTGCACCGAGCACGATTCCAACGGCATCGTGGCGGCGGCGCGCATCAAAGAACAACTGCCCGAGTGTCGCGTCATTATCATGACGGGTATGCCCGAGATCACCTTTGTGGACCAGGCACGCGAGGCGGGCGTCGACAGCTTTGTGTACAAGAACGTCGGTATCGATGAACTGTTCGCCGTGATGCGTTCCACGCTGGCGGGTTACTGCACGTTTCCCAAGCCTCCCGAGAGCATCTTCTCGGGTACGGCGGCCCTCGACGATGTCGAGCTGTCGATTTTGCGCCTTGCCTGCGAGGGCAAGAGCCGCCGCGAGATTGCGGCCGAGCTGTTTATGAGCGAGGGCACCATCAAGCGTCGCATCTCGGAGATCCTGAGCAAGACCGGCTACGACAACATCATGCGTCTTGCCGTGCATGCGGTGACCGAAGGCAGCATCGTCCCCAATATGGAGCGCCCGTAGTCGGTACGCCGCCCATGCTCCGGCGCCACACAAGCAGGCCGCCCGCCGTTTTGCATCAGAAAACGGCGGGCGATCTGCTTGTGTGGGCGGTGCTGTTGGCGCAAGACGGCGGGGCCGCAGGATTAGTTCCTGCGGCCCCGTCTGGAACGCGCGCGGGTTTGTCCGCCAATCCGCGGCTGTCGATGTCCGTCGCTACTCGATGGTTGCGCTGTAGGAAGCGACGTCCTCGTAGGAATCGGTCAGGTAGGCGTCGATACCGATGGTCGTGTTGACCAGGCTGTCGAAGCTGTCAAGCGTGCCCTTCGAGAAGGTGAACTCTTCGGTGGCGTTGGTGCCGGGCATCAGGTGGGCCGAGAACCAGGCTTCCTTCATGGTGCCGTTGACGTTTGTCTTGCCGGTGGGGGCGTAGAAGGTCAGGTCCTTGTCGCTCTTGTTGACGATGTTGACGACAAAGCCGATGTCGCCCCAGTCGTCCTGGAACTTCTCGGTGATGGTGATAGTGCACAGGTCATCATCGGCGACAGTGACGGCGGGGGAGATTTCGACGCTCTGGACATCGCCGTCTTCGACGGCCTCCTCGACTTCCTCTTCCTTCTCGGCGGCCTCGCGATCCTTCTTCACGGTACCGGATAGGTCCTTATCGGACTTGCTAAAGATGAGCTTGTCCTCGCCGTCCTCAAGGACAAGCTTGCCGTCCTCAAGCTTCACGTCGGTCGTCTCCTTGTCGACGGTGATGCTCGCGGTGGTGGCGTCCTTGGCTTCCCACTTTAGGTCGGAGACTTCGGAGAACAAATCGAGGCTGCCGGTGCCGTCTTCGTCCAGGACCAAGATGCAGCTGATGCCCCATTCCTCGAACATATCCATATACTCATCGGTCAGCTCTTCGCCCTCCGTGGTTCCACCCGAGAGCTTCCAGCTGCCGACAAAGTTGGCCTTGGGGTCTTTGCCGCCGCTGCAGCCCGTGAGGGCAAAGGCGAGCGCCAAGACGCATGTCAGAAATGCGAGTGCGGACTTTTTGAACGTTGTCTTCATGGTGTCCTCCTTTATCGAACGAAACCCATAGAAGCAAATGCGGGGGTGGCGGATCCCCCGCCAATTACCAGATAGAGGGGCTAGGGCCTGGGCGTTCCGCAGTTGCTGCAGAACTTGCCGCCGTTTTCGCTGCCGCAGTTGGGGCAGAACCACTTGGCCGGTGCCGGGGCGGGTGCGGGACTGCCACACTCGGAGCAGAACTTGCCGGTGTTGGTGGCGCCGCAGCTGCAGGTCCATGTGCCGGCCGCGGGAGCAGCGGCAGGAGCCGGTGCGGGAGCGGGTGCCGGAGCCGGCTGCGGGGCGGCCTGCTGCTGTGCCTGGCCGGCGGCGAACAGCTGGCTGGCGTTCATGCCGCCCATGCCACCTGCCATGCCCATGCCCATAAAGCCTGCCATCGCGCCGTTGGGATTGGCGGCTGCCGCGCGCATTGCGTCGCTCTGGGCGCTGGCAATGTTGGCTGCCGCCATGGTGGGATCGCGCATGACTGCGGCCTTCTGCAGGTCCTTGATCATCTGCTCGTCTTCTTGCGAGGCGGCGATGGAGTTGACGCCAAAGCTCACGATCTCGACGCCACGCAGGTCGCGCCAGTCGGCAGAGAGGACCTCGTTGAGCGCGCGGGCGAGCTCGGTGGTGTGGCCGGGGATGGCGCTGTAGCGGATGCCCATCTCCGAGATCTTGGCAAAGGCGGGCTGCAGGGCGGTGAGCAGCTCGGACTTAAGCTGGCTGTCGATCTTGTCGCGCGTATAGCTATCGGTCACGTTGCCGCACACATTGGTGTAGAACAGCAGCGGGTTGGTGATGCGGTACGAATACTCGCCGTTGCAGCGCACAGAGATGTCGACGTCCAGACCAATGTTGTTGTCGACCACGCGGAAGGGCACGGGCGAGGCGGTGCCGTACTTGTTGCCGATAATCTCCTTGGTGTTGATGAAGTAGACGCGCTGGTCCTTGCCCGCGTCGCCGCCAAAGGTAAAACGGCTGCCGATATTGGCGAAGGTCTCCTTGATGGAATCGCCCAGGTTGCCGCTAAAGACGCTTGGCTCGCTGCCGGTATCGAAGACGAACTCGCCGGGCTCCAGCGCGACTTCGATGATCTTGCCGTTTTGCACCACGAGCATGCCCTGACCATCGTTAACGGCAATGACGGAGCCGTTTGAGATTACGTTGTCCTCGCCACGCGTGTTGGAGCTGCGGCCGCCGGTGCGCTTGCTGCCCTTGCAGGCCAAGACGTCAGCGGGCATCGATTCGCAGTAGATAAATTCCTTCCACTGGTCGGCCATGACGCCGCCGGCAGCACCCAATCCAGCTTTCAAGAGTCCCATGGTGATCTTCCTTTCTCGTCAAAGGCCGGGTGGTATTGGTCGGATTGCTTAGTCGTCCTTGTCGTCTTTCATGACAACGGTGGTCTCGGTGTGGCTGAAGGTGTCGTGCTTCTCGGTCAGGTCGAGCTCGCCGCAGTACTCGTCGGCGTGGGTGGCCTCGTTGGCCGTCTTGAGCTGGCCTACCAGTAGCACGTCTCCGATAATCACGATGATCAGCGGCGCGATGATGTTGATGAGGATGCCCTCGATATCAAAGGCGAGGTAATCCGGATCGAAGGCGTTCTCGCCCATAAAGAGAATCTGGGAGAGGACAAATCCGATCACAAAGAACAGCACCGAGGCAATAGCGAGCTTGGGCTTGGAGCAGGGGAGCTCGCCGACCAAGCGGCCGGTCTGGCCGTTCATGGCAAACAGGTAGCTCTTGCCGTTCCACGAGGTGGAGAGCATCCAGACGGGGAACAGGGCGTAGTCGCTGTCTTCCCAGGTGTAGTCGAGCTGCTTGCTTTCGACCGTGGCATCGTCGTATTCGTCGACGACGGTCTCGCGCAGGGCCGAGACTGTGCTCTCCTCCATGCGGCGCTCGGCGCGCGCCTTGCACGTCTCGCAATCCTCATCGTAACGGTTGGCGATGTAGCCGGGCATATATGCGACCGAGAACGGGCGCAGCGCGTCGTAGTCAAACGGCTCGATGGCATCCATGTGACCGTCGGGCATCTTGGACGATCCGTCGACGGGCACGCGCTTAAACGAGATATTGCCCTTGCGATAGGCATCGTAGTGGTCGGTGGTCGTGACGGTGCGGTCGGATTCCTCGGTCACGGTCTCGTTGGTCGCGTCAAAGTACACTTCGCCGTCAACGCGGGCGCCGTAGAGCCAAAACGGCACGTAGACACCTTGGACCTCGTCGATGTGGTTGCCGGTGACAAAGTTCTTGGGCAGCAAGATCTTGCCCTTGTAGTGTTCCTTGAGTGCGGCCGTGACATCGTCGCGCCCGAGCTTAAACGGAATCACCAGGTCGGGCGAGAAGTCGCCAGAGAGCTGGCCGGGCGCCACGGCGGAGTTACCGCAGTACGGGCAGGTGGTGACGGCGACGGTGCCGTCCGAGACCAGCTCGGCACCGCACGACGAGCAGATGTAGCCGGCGTTTTGGGCCAGCTCCTGCACGGCGTCGTCGGCAGCAGGTTTGGGAGCCGCGGCTGCGGCATCAGCTTTGGCATCTGCCTTGTCCTGGCGCTCGCGATAGAGGGCCTCGACTTCTTCGACTTCAAAACGCGAATCGCAGTAGTCGCAGACGAGCTTTTGCTCGGCGCTGGCAAAGTGAAGGGGGCCGCCACACGCGGGGCACTGATAGTTGACGCTCTCGAAGGCCATGATCGGTCCTTTCCGTGCCGGGGGCTATGCGCCGATTGCGCCGCCGCAGTATTCGCAGCGCCCACTGGCATCGGGAATGGTGGTGGCTCCGCAGAAGGGGCAGGTGACCGCGGTCTTGGGAGCCTTGGCGGCCACGACACTGTCGCGCGTTTCCTGACGCAGCTGTACCAGCGCGTCGCGGACCTCGGTTGCCTGGCGCTTGGCCTCGCGGTATTCGATGGAACCGCGCTGATCGATGGTGGAGTCGTTCACGCGCAGGTTGATCTCGGTAAAGTACGGCGTGTTGACGTGGATGGTCAGATTAAAGTCGTAATCCAGGTCGTAGCGCGGCGGGTTGTAGCTCTCGCGCTCGCCATCTTTGGTCTCGCGATAGATCTCGGTGCGATGCTCGTCGATATCCATATCGCAGCCGAGCACCTGTGAGAACTCGATGATGTCGGGATTGGCGTCGCGCCAGCGGCTCTGCGAGGTAATGATCAGCAGACCCGCGTCTTCGTCGAGCATGATGTTGGTGCGCCCAGCAGACAGCGTGCGCGTGGGGTTGAACGAGGCCAGGCGCTCGGCATTGGCCTCGCGGTAGGCGAGTTGCTCGCGGATATCGTCCGCGGTGCTGGAGCGATAGCCGTGGAAGTAGGGGGAGAGCTTACCGGCGCACTCTTTGCACAGGTAGCCTTCGCTAATCTTGGTCTTTCCCAAAAGTCCCAGCTCAGTACCGCAAATCGCGCACTCTTTCTTCTCGAACATCTTGTCAAAGAAGCCCATAGCTGCCTCCCATCAACTGGTAGCGTGTGTCACTTTTGATGATGGGGGAGTGCGCGATCTTTCACGATACCCAGACGGCTCAAGGAGTCTCCACAACTGGGACACATGGCCCATTTTTGACCAGTCGCCGGGGACACTCTTCGGCCACTCACTGGGGACGTACGCTACTGGGGCAATTGGGGCGACGAGCCGATGATGTCGTGATGCGGGATGGACTGGCACTTGCTGCCGACGATCTTGGTGGGGATTTTGCACCCGTATGTTCCGATTTCGCGCCCAACGCTCTATCGTCACATTTCCTCAATCAATAAGAAGACCGATACCGCCTCGCGTGTGGCCCTTATCAACTTCTTCTGGTTCTGGACACCAAATGACTAGCTAATCCCCTAATAGGTTGCGGTGGAATAGTCCCTTAAATTAAAGTCATGGGGCTTTAAACAGGAACTATTCCACCGCAACTGCTGAGGGGATAGACTGCGGCGGTGGCAGGGGCAACGGCAACGGCGTCGGCAGCTGCGGTAGCGGTAACGGCAGCTGGCAGGGTGTTTTCCACCTGCTTGCTACAGCAGCTCGCCGTGGCGGACGATGTAGCGGCGCTTTGCCAGCTGGGTGAGCGCGATATAGGCGGTAACGATGCCGATGAGCAGCGCGAAAAAGCTCGCGGGTAGCGTCATGAGGCCGAGTGCATCGGCGATGGGGCTTGCCGGCAGCCAGGTGACGAGCGCCAGGCCCAGCACGGTGAGAGCGCACAGCGCGGGCGCGGCGTGGTCACGCGGGCTCGGCAGGCGCGGGGAGCGCAGCATGTGGATCACGAGCGTCTGCGACCACATGGACTCGACAAACCAGCCGCTCTGGAAGAGCGCCGCAAAGGCCGCCATGCCCGCGGCGTCGCTCGCTGCGGCAAGCTCGGACCAGCTCGCGCCTACGGCGGCGGGGCACACCACAAAGTAGAGCGCGGCGAAGGTCACGATATCAAACAGCGAGCTCACGGGGCCCAGCTCGAGCATAAAGCCCTTGATGGACGCGGCGTCCCAGGCACGCGGACGGGCGGTCCAGGCGTCATCGACGGTGTCCCACGGTAGCGCGATGCACACGATCTCGTAGACGATCGACAGCAGCACCAGCTGCAGGGCACTCATGGGCAAAAACGGCAAGAACAGGCTCGCGACGGTCACGGACAGCACGTTGCCAAAGTTGGAGCTCACTGTGGTCTTGAGGTACTTGAGCAGGTTGCCGTAGGTGCGGCGGCCTTCGATGATGCCGCGCTCGAGCACGCCCAGGTCCTTCTGAAGCAAGATGATATCGGCGGATTCCTTGGCAATGTCGACGGCCGAATCGACCGAGATGCCGCAATCGCTCGCACGCATGGCGGCGGCGTCGTTGATGCCGTCGCCCATAAAGCCCACGGTGTGGCCGAGCAGCTCGCGCATGACGCGCACCAGGCGCGCCTTCTGCAGCGGCGAGAGCTTGGCGAAGAGGTGGGTTTTCTCGGCGCGCTCGGCAAGCTCGGCGTCGTCGAGCGCATCGATCTCGGAGCCGAGCAAGACGTTGCTCGCATCGATGCCGATCTGCGCGCAGACGGTGGCGGCGACGCGGTCGTTGTCGCCGGTCAGGACCTTGACCGCCACGCCTTTGGCCTCGAGCGTGGCGACGGCGCCCGCGGCACTTGCTTTGGGCGGATCGAGGAAGGCCAAAAAGCCCATCAGCACCATGTCGCATTCGTCGGCGATGCCAAACTCGCCCACGCAGCGCGGATCGGTCTTCTGTGCCACGGCAATCACGCGCAGGCCCTCGGCGTTAAGATCGGCGACCTGCTTGCGAATCTGGGCGAGCTTGTCTTCGGCGAGCGGCCGGGCGATGCCATCGACCTCGACAAAGGAGCAGATCTCGAGCATCTCCTCGGCAGCTCCCTTGGTAACCATCTGGGTTTTGCCTTGGGCGTCGGAGACAACTACGCTCAGGCGACGGCGCGAGAAATCGAAGGGAACCTCGTCGACCTTGGTGTAGCGGTCGCGCAGGCTCTGGCCCAGCATGGAATCGGGTGCGACGGTCGAGGGTGTCACATCGGCACGGTCGATTACGGCCAGGTCGATAAGATTTTTGAGGCCGGTCTGGAAGAAGCTGTTCAAAAACGCATGGCGCAGCACGCGCGCGTCCTCGTTGCCATCGGTGTTGAGGTAGCGCTCGAGCACGATGCGGTCTTCGGTGAGGGTGCCGGTCTTGTCGCAGCACAGGACGTCCATGGCGCCCAGGTTTTGAATCGCCGGCAGCTCCTTGACGATAACCTGGCGACGGGCGAGGTCCTTGGCGCCCTGCGACAGGCTTGTGGTCACGATGACGGGAAGCATCTGCGGCGTGATGCCCACGCCCACGCTCGTGGCGAACAGCAGCGCGTCGATGACGTTGCCCTTGGTGGCGGCGTTGATGGCAAAGACGGCCGGCGCCATAACGAGCATGAGGCGTACGAGCAACATGGAGACGCTCGAGACGCCGCGGTCAAACGCGCTCTTTTCGCTGCGCCCGTTGAGTATCTTGGCGATGCCGCCCAGGTAGGTGTCCGAGCCGGTGGCAACGACAAGCGCCATGGCGGTGCCGTTTTGCACGGAGGTGCCGGTAAAGACGATGTTCTTGCAGGCAGAGAGTGGCAGCGCGGAGCCGTCGGCGCCCTCGACGACGGTGGCGGCAGCGGTCTTCTCGACTGCCTCGCTCTCGCCGGTGAGTGCGGACTCGATGACAAACAGGTCGCGCGCGGTGATGACGCGGGCATCTGCTGGCACCATATCGCCGGCAGAGAGGCGGATCACATCGCCGGGGACGAGCTCGTCGAAGAGGATCTCGATGCGCTCGTCGTCGCGCAGGGCGGTGCAAGTGTTGGAGACCAGGTCCTTGAGGGCATCTGCCGCATTGCCGCTGCGGGCTTCCTGGATAAACTTCATGCCGCCCGATACCAGCAGCATGATGCTGATGACGATGACCGTGGAGGGGTCGCGCTGCGGCTCGGGCACGGCGAACACGTCGATGTAGAGTGAGACCAGCGCGAGCGCGGCGAGGATGCCGGCGAAGGGATCGATGAACGCGTCGGCGATGCGGCGGGCGAGCGTCTTGGTCGGCGCTTCGATGGTGTTGGGGCCGGCGGCATCCAGGCGCTCGGTTGCCTGCTCGGCGGTGAGGCCGTTTGCCGTGGCGTCAAGCAGTACGAGAGCGTCCTCGGCGCTATGGGTGGCGGCGAATATGGTGTTCTTGGACAGGCCGGTGCGAGCGGCAGGGCGCGCCGTGCGGCGGCGCTTGGAGATGGCTTCGAGAACCGTGGCGGTTTTGAGCATCAGCATAGGGTCCTCCTTGTTGAAGGGAGTTAGCGTACGTGTCGTATTGAGTTGCAAAAAACCTAGATGTCGCTCACGTCAAGCTCACGAACTACCACAAAGGGGACAGGCACCTTTGTGGGGGGTTGACGATCTGCCGGTGGCGTTTATGCGTGTGCGGAGTCCTCGCGGCGTGCCGAGGGCGACATGCAGGTTTTTCGACTAGGACTGCCTTCCATGGCACACCTCCTAAAGGCTGAGCGCAGCGCGCTTTGGGTATCTCGTACCCCTTTTTAATCCGCCCGTATTCTTGATGAGGGGGTTTGACATGTCAACCCCATTGTTCGGAAAACCATTCCCTCTGACAAAGCCTTTACAGAATGCCGTGGCCCCAAAGCGCGCCCGCATCGACGCTTCGCCTGCGCTAAACTGGAAGGCACGTACGCGATTACGAGAGGAGCCCGCATGGAGGCTTACAAGCAAGAGTTCATCAAGTTTATGGTTGAGTCCGACGTCCTTAAGTTCGGCAGCTTTACGCTCAAGAGCGGCCGTCAGTCTCCGTTCTTTATGAATGCCGGCGCTTACGTGACGGGCTATCAGCTCAAGAAGCTGGGCGAGTATTACGCCCAGGCCATCCACGATAACTTTGGCGACGATTTTGACGTGCTGTTTGGGCCGGCCTACAAGGGCATTCCGCTGGCCGTCGTGACCGCAATTGCCTACCACGAGCTGTACGGCAAGGAGGTCAAGTACTGCTGCGACCGCAAGGAGGCCAAGGACCACGGCGCCGACAAGGGCAACCTGCTGGGCTATGAGCCCCAGGACGGCGATCGCGTGGTCATGGTCGAGGATGTCACCACCAGCGGCAAGTCCATCGACGAGACCTATCCCAAGGTTAAGGCTGCTGCCGACGTCGAAATCAAGGGCCTGATCGTGTCCCTCAACCGCATGGAGGTCGGCAAGGGCGGCGTGACCACCGCGCAGAAGGAGATCGAGGCCAAGTACGGTTTCCCCGTCGCGAGCATCGTTTCCATGGCCGAGGTCGTCGAGACCCTCTACAACCACGAGATCGATGGCAAGGTCGTCATCGATGACGAGCTCAAGGCCGCCATCGACGCCTACTACGAGCAGTACGGAGCTCGGGAGTAGGTAGTTACGCGGGTTTACCAACCCGCGTAACCAGTTGACGCTGCAAGCCCGCCAGAGCGGCAATCTGCCTTTCAGCTTCGGCGGCATGACCAGAAGGTCAATGCCGCCTCGTTTCAAGGCACCTTGCTCGCTCTGACGGGCTTTCGCTGTCGTTGCCAAAACATCGGCGTTGTCGTAGTAGTCATTGGGGACGTTCTTGTTTGACTAGTCGTTTAAGAACGTCCCCAATGACTAGTCAGAAATGAGCGTGGATAATCTCCCGTTTTTGGCCCCCGTGTGGACTCAAAGTGGGAGATTATCCACGCTCGTTTTAATATGGCTGGGCTGCGGTGCCTATCTAATCGGCTCAGCGTCTTCCCTGAGAATCGAAAGATACTCTTCATACCCGTACTGTCGGTATCTCTGTCTTGACTCGTCGAGTGGACGGAGGATACCCAATTCTTCGAATGATTTGACGAGCGAGCTCGCGGTGCTCCTACCGATATCGAGTCGGGCAGCGATAAATGCGGTGTCGAGGATGGGATGCTCTTCAAGAAGGCTCAGCAGCCTTTGTCCGTTTGCGGCAGTCCTTCCGAGATTTTCGGTAATAGCTGCCGTCGAACGGTTGTGGAGATCAACAAGACTCTTTAAAGACCCTACCGAGTCCTTCGCACTCTCAAGAAGACTGGCGCAGAAAAACTCTATCCATTCCTCGTAAGTTCCTCGTTCCCTTACGGATGTGAGTTGTCGGTAGTACTCGCTTCGATTTTTCTTGAACTGGAACGATGGATAGAACAAGCAAGAATGAAGAACGCCATCATTGATGAGCATAAGTGTAATGAGAAGCCTGCCCAGGCGACCGTTTCCGTCTAGGAATGGATGGGCAGTTTCAAATTGGTAATGGACGAGCGCCGCCCGCACGATCGGATCCATTTCGACTTGAGGCTCATTGATAAATCGTTCGAGGTCCTGGAGCGTGTTGCTCAAATCTTCAATGTTTGGAGGGACGAACGATGCAGTTGCAATGGTGCAGCCTGAAGGGCCAATCCAGTTTTGTGAGGAGCGCAGCTCGCCTGGATTCTTCTCCGTTCCGCGCACTCCGTCCAGCAGGACCGCATGAACCTGCCTGAGAAGCCTCGTACACAAGGGCATCTTTTTGAGCAGTTCTACGCCGCGGTCGACAGCACGGACATAATTCACGACATCTGCGACATCTTTATGATGGAGTTGGGTTTGCGATGGACTAAGTAGGTCGTCAAACGTGCACTGGGTTCCCTCAATTTGCGAAGAAAGGAGTGCTTCTTTGCGCACATACATTGTCAGATACATGTCAGCGTTGGAAACAAAATAGAGCATGCCTTCAAGCTCTCCAAGCTTTCGTGAGCATATGGAAAACGTGCGATAGGTTGCCTCAGTAAGGTTAAGCTGCCTC
>CABRZC010000003.1 GCA_902475375.1 uncultured Collinsella sp.
TACAGATCAAGACAAACCAAACCCGCCTGCTAGAAAATCTCAATCTGTAACAACAACTCGGCAAAATCCGTCCCTCGTGTTACAGATTTAGACAAACAAAGATCGTCCTGCCGAAACATCTCGATCTGTAACACCTAGCCGCCCAAATCGGGTCCAGATGTTACAGATCGAGATTTTGTTTGGGAAGTTGAGAACTGGGTCGAAAACATTGATCCGCAATAACAAAAAAGCTCGCCGGCTAGGCCGACGAGCTGCAAGTTCTTGGTCGCGGGAGCAGGATTTGAACCTACGACCTCCGGGTTATGAGCCCGGCGAGCTACCAGACTGCTCCACCCCGCAATGTCTGGGCGCCTCATGTGCGCTAGAAAGAATATTACGCGGGAGTTCGGTAAACGGCAAGGAAAATCTCGTAGAGCATAATTCCTTCATATTTAAACCCCTCAGCCCATATCACTGTAACCGAATCGCAGCCGAGCGCCGTCGACGGCGCGTATACAATGGTGCGCGTCCTTTTACACCGACACTGGGAGTAGACATGCTGCTCGCTATCGATATGGGAAACACGCAGACGGCCATGGGCCTGTTTGACGGAGACGAGCTGGTGCAGTCGTGGCGCATGCCCACCGACCGCTCCTATACCGCCGACGAGATCCATGTGCGCCTGATGGGTTTCTTTAAGATGTACGGCCTTTCGCTCGACGCGGTCGACGCGATCGCCTTTGCCGGCGTGGTGCCGCAGCTCTCGCGCGAATGGCACGCCGTAGCCGACCGCATTGCCGCGGACGCCATCGTCATTGGGCCGCAGACGGCCGCCGTGACCAAGCTGCGTGCGGCGCGCCCCCAGGCTGTGGGCGCCGACCGCGTCGCCAACGCCGTTGCGGCCGAAACTTTCTACGGCGCGCCGGCAATCGTGGTGGACTTTGGCACCGCGACCAATATCGACGTCATCGATGAGGACGGTTATTACATTGGCGGAGCGATCGCGCCGGGCATCCGCATCTCCATGGACGCGCTTGCCGCCCGTGCCGCCAAGCTCGCCAGCGTTCCGCTCGAGGCGCCGGAGCACGCCATCGGCCGCGATACCGAGGAGTGCATCAAGGTCGGCGCCGTGATGGGCGCCGCCGCCATGGCCGAGGGCCTGGTCGCGCGCATGAAGCGCGAGCTGGGCCGCGAGGATGCCACCGTTATCGCCACGGGCGGTCTCGCCGGCATCGTCGCCGATTCGACCGATGCCTTCGACGTGGTCGACGGGCAGCTCACCATCAAGGGCATCTGCGAAATCTACCGCCGCATGCAGGAGCTGGGGTAAGACAGGGGCATAAGTCGAGCACGTCCAATGCCCCAGCCCCCGCAAACGTTCGCCAAGCCTATTCCTCAAAACTGAAAAATTTTCAGTTTTGAGGAATAGGACCGACGCGGCCATTCTCTCGGGTCACACAGAAGCCCTCCCCGGTGCAGGCCGAAGAGGGCTTCGTTGTCATCGTTATCTTTGAGCGCTGGCGCCCCGCGTTACAGCCCGCGAATCCGTACGGCCTCGGGAGGAAACTCCTGCTCGCCGGCATCGGTCTTGATAGTCGCGCGGCCCCAGATGTCCAGGCCCGCAAACACGCCGACCGCAAGCGGCAGGCCGTTGGGCGACACCGCCGCAACTTGGCGGCCCAGCAGCGGCACCATATCGAAATACTCGCCCAACACGGGGGCCAGCGGACCGGCAGCGCCCTGCGGCGTGTTGGCAACAGCCGCCCAGGCGTCCACGCGGGTCAGCACGGCGGCAGCCAACTCCTCGACCAGCGCTTCGTCGGCCGCATCCACACCGAGCTCGCTCAGCGCCGAACGTTCAATATCCACCGTCACGGCACCGAACATGCCCGCAGCACCGGCGCCGCCGTTGACGGCGACGCGCGCGAACGACGTCTCAAACGCAGGCGCGCCGCACACGATATTGCTCGGCCACTCAATGCCCACCTTGCCGGCAAGGTCCAGGCCCGGCGTCGACGCCGTGCCCACGAGCGCGTCCATCACGCCCATCGCCGCCACAAACGGCAGGCCGTGGAAGGCATGCATGTTCACGTCCGGGCGCACGACCAGCGAAAACGTCAACGACGTCTCGCCCGCGCTCCAAGCGCACCAGCCCGCGGACGCACCCTCGCGGCCCGCGTCGCGCGCGGCGTCAAGCTCGGTGCCAACGGCCACAGCATTCATCTCAATCATCTACATACGCCCCAATTCGCCCACGATATGGCCTACGCGGTCCTCGGGCTCCTTGACCTCGACGCCGTTGTAGCGGAAGAACCGCGCCGGGTCGTGCATCAGATCCTCGAGCGGCACCAGTACAAAGTCGCGCTCGCCAATGAGCGGATGCGGCAGGCGCAGCTTTTTGCCGCCATGGATCTCGCCGTCCATCCACAGCAGGTCCAGGTCGATGGTGCGCGGACCGTTGACCTTGGCCTTCTTGGAGCGGTCGCGCCCCAGCTCAGCCTCGATCTTCATAAGCTCGTCGAGCAGCACCAGCGGCGCCAGCTCGGTCTTGATCTCGATGACGGCGTTGGCAAACGCATCTTGGCGCGTCTCGTAGGCCGGCTCGCTCTCGTAGATGCGCGAGCAGTTGGACACGCAGGTGAGCGGAATCTCGGCGATCATGTCGCGTGCGGCGCGGATGTTGTCGCAACGATGCCCCAGGTTGGAGCCCACGGCCACAAACGCACGGCGCGGTTGCGGCTTGGCGACAGCCCAGTAACCGTTCAGGAACTGCGCAAAGCCGGTAACGTCGTGCACGCGCACGATGTTGGCACCGGCCTGGATAGCGCCCAGGCACACGCCAAACGTGGCGGCATCGCGCGCGGCCGCCTCGGTCACGCCCGAAACGGCGCCCACAAAACGCTTGCGCGACACGGCGCACATGAGCGGATAGCCCAGCGACGCCATCTTGGCGGTCTCGCGCTGGATGACGATGTCCTCGTTGGCCGTCTTGCCAAAGCCCGAACCGGGATCGATGCAGATGCGGTCGCGCGACACGCCGGCATGGATGAGCGTGCGGGCCTGGTCGGACAGAAAGCCCATGACGCGGCGCATGATGGGCGCCGAATCGGGCAGGGTAAAGCGGCGGAGCTGAGAGGTGGGCACGTAGGCCTCCTCGCGGCGGGCGCTGCGGCGCATCATGGCGGCCAGGTGGTCATTGGGCTCCAGCGCGGGCTCAGGGGTCGTGGCGGCCTCGGCGACAGGGGCGACCTGCTCGGCGGCCGATGCCTCCTGCTTCTGCTCGTCCGTGGGCTCCGGCGCAGGCTCCGGATCGCCAAACGGCAGCGAGGGCTGCACCACGCCACCCGGCAGCTTGGCCTCCGTCTTGGGCTCGCCCAGCAGCTTGCCACGGCGGCGGCGGGCAGGCTTCTCGGCCTCACGCGCAGCCTCGGCGGCCGCCTCGCGCGCCTTTTCGGCAACAAACGCCGCGGCCGAGGTATCGAGCTGCACCGTTGCATGCGTGCGCGTAGGCGCCGCGATCTCGCCGGCGTGCATCACGATGACACCGCAGGTGCTCGTCGCGACAAATTCGACCATCTTGGGGTCGGTGAAGCCCGTCACGTCGTTGACGATCGAGGCACCGCAGCGCACGGCCGCCTTGGCAACCGCCACGTGGCGCGTGTCGATCGAGACGATAGCGCCCTCTTTGGCCAGCGCGCGCACCACGGGCAGCACGCGGCGAGCCTCCTCGTCGGGATTGACCGGGGTAAATCCGGGGCGCGTAGACTCGCCGCCCACGTCGATGATGTCGGCGCCGGCATCGAGCATCGCCAGGCCGTACTCGATGGCGGCATCCGGGTCGAAGTGCTCCCCGCCATCGCTAAACGAATCGGGCGTCACGTTGAGGACGCCCATGATGCGCGGGCGGTCAAAGCTGAGCTCGTACTTTCCGCACCGCCATGTCTTACTATCGTTCGCCATGAACATCCTCCTAAAATGCCCGCGCCGCCGCGCTCGGGCGCAGGCGGCGGGGTTGCTTTGCAATTAGTCTTTCTATTGTATCCGCGCACACGGGCTAGAACGCAAACGCGGCCGCGATGTCGCAAGAAATCAGCAGGTCGGCATTTGCATCCTGATCGGTGGGAGCAAGATTGCAAATGGCCAGCGTATCGCCGGTAAAGTAGCGCGTAAGGCCCGCCGCCGGATACACCACGAGCGAGGTCCCGCCCACAATGAGGGCATCGGCCGCGGCGATGGCGGCAACGGCGCCGGTCAGCACACGCTCATCGAGCGGCTCCTCGTAGAGCACCACATCGGGCTTGATGCGCCCGCCGCACGCAGGACACACGGGCACACCCGCGGCGTCCTCGTGCTCGCGCGAGCAAATCCACTCGGCGCTATAGACCGCGCCGCACGACTGGCAAATGTTTCGATGGACCGATCCGTGCAGCTCAAACACACGCTGCGAGCCGGCCATCTGATGCAGACCGTCGATATTTTGCGTCACCACGGCATTTAGCTTTCCGGCGCGCTCCAGCTCGGCCAGCTTGGTGTGGCAGCGGTTGGGCTTGGCGCCAAGCGCGATCATCTTGGTGCGGTAGAAGTCGAAGAACTCGGCCGGATGCGCCTCATAAAAGCTATGCGAGAGCATGGTCTCGGGCGGATAGGCAAACTGCTGGTGATACAGGCCGTCCACGCTGCGGAAATCGGGGATGCCACTCGCCGTGGAAACACCCGCGCCACCAAAGAAGACCACGCGCTTGTGGGTGCCGAACAGCTCTTCCAGCGCGGCGGAGGCCTGCTTGGGATCCGTTATTGCCTGCGTCATATGAGTCCTCCGTCCTTGTTGGTCGGATGGCGGCGGGCGCTTGCCCGGCGCGCAGCCTTTGGGTCGACACGCGCGGAGCCCACCACCGCCCCTGTTGCGCTAATCTTAAGCCTGCCAACCCCGTCGAAAGGACACCATGCCTCAGACTTACACTTTCGCCTCGTGGAACGTCAACGGCCTGCGCGCCGTGCTCAAAAAGGACCCGAGCTTTATCCAGGTCGCGCAAGAACTCGACGTCGATATCCTGGCGCTGCAGGAGACCAAGCTACAGGAGGGCCAGGTCGATATCGACCTGCCCGGCTATCACCAAACCTGGAGCTACGCCGAGCGTAAAGGCTATTCGGGCACCGCGGTCTTTAGCCGCCAGGAACCGCTGCGCGTGCTACGCGCCGACGCGCTGCTACCCTACGCCGGCGAGGGCGAGGCGGCCGAGCTCGTGGCGCAGGCCGCGACCGAGGGCCGCGTCTGCGCGCTCGAGTTCGACAAGTTTTGGTTTGTCGACGTCTATACGCCCAACGCGCAAAACGAACTCGCCCGCATCGATGTGCGTATGGCCTGGGACGATGCCTACCGCGGCTTTTTGAACGCGCTTGAACGCGAGACCTGCAAGCCCGTTGTAACCTGCGGCGACTTTAACGTGGCGCACGAGGAGATCGACCTTAAGAACCCCAAGTCCAACCGCGGCAACGCCGGCTTTTCGGACGAGGAGCGCGGCAAGTTTACCGAGCTGCTCAACGCCGGGTTTACCGATACCTGGCGCGCGGCAAACCCCGACGTCGAGGGCGTCTACAGCTGGTGGAGTTACCGCTTTAATGCTCGCAAGAACAACGCCGGCTGGCGCATCGATTATTTCCTGGTAAGTGATTCAATCGCCGCCGACGTTCGCGACACCGGTATCCGTGGCGACATCTTCGGCAGCGACCACTGCCCCGTCACCCTCACGCTAGAGTTCTAGCCCCAACTGATCCCCTGGGGACGGAGGAAAAGGGATCATTTTCACCTCGCGAGGGAATCCACGCGACCCGCCCGCAACGAAACTGGCCCATCTACTACGTTTAAGCCACCGCCCTCAACCACAGCGAACAACGCAAAAAGAAAACCGCAGGTAGAAAGCCTGCGGTTTTTCATAAAACGCGGTCATGGTCGGGGGTATCAGGCTAAACGTAGTAGATGGGCCAGTTTCGTTGCGGCCGCCGTCAACTGATTCCCTGGGGACGTCTGGGGACAGAAGAAAACGGATCAATTAGGCTCTTGAGGACCACGATGCCCGTCATATCAGCCGGCCATTTCAAAACTATGCCGGTTTACGGGGCTGAATCGCGAACCCCCCAACCATACGCAATTCCGAGATAATAAAACCGCAGGTGAACGGCTTGCTCAATTTCGAAAAAAGCCGGTATGGTCTGTCTGCGCCAATCTAGCCCCGTAAACCGGCATAGTTTTAAAATGGCACTTCTGCAGTATTGATTCCCACCCCGGCGCAACCGCCATTACAGCCCGTACTTCGCGACGACGCGGTTGATGCGGCGACACCAGGGCCTGTACAGGGCGGCCAAGAACACGCAGGTCGCGAGGCCGTGTGTGATATCGAACGGCACTGCCGTGGCAAGACGCGCCACGGCTCCCGCCCACGTGAGCGGCTGCACAAAACCGATGATGTCATACGCGTTGATCACCACGCCGTACAGCAAACCCGATGCAAAGCCGTACGCCATCAGGGCCGGCATGCGCACGGTTCCACCCGCACGGTCGAACGCGCCCGCATGCGCCAGCGCGCCGCCAACATAGCCAACCAGACCCCAGGCATACATCTGCCATGGCGTCCACATGCCCTGCCCAAAAAAGAAGTTGCTGGTCAGCGCCGCCAGCGCGCCGACTATAAAGCCGTTACGACAACCGAGTGTCGCCCCGGCGATAATGGCGATGGCACTCACGGGTTTAAAGTCGGGAATGGGGCCAAACAAGATGCGCCCCGCCGCGGCCAACGCCGCCAACACCAGCGTGGGCATAATCTGTCGCAGGCCCGGGCGCGACGCCTCGTAGCCCGCAAAGAACAGCGCGAGCACCAGCGCTACCACGACAAGCATGGCAAGCGCCGCCTGCTCAATGCCCGCCAGCAACGCCGCAGTCATCACTGCCGGCACCGCCAGGAGCAGCGGAATCTCCATTTTTGTGAGTAGGCGCGAGGCGCGATGATCCATCATCCCATCACGCCCTGTAGAACACGTTGTCGGAAAAAAAGTCGGCCGGCGGCTCCATGCAGGCAATCTCACCGTCGAACATCATGGCAATGTCATCGGCAACCTGCTCGGCAAAATCCAGATCGTGCGTGGCCATGATGACGGTACCGCCAGCCTCCGCATGGCCACGCAGGGCGCGGGCGATGATGCGGCGGCTGGCCAGGTCCAAGCCCTTGGTGGGCTCATCGAGCAATAGCAGTTCGGGGCCAATCAGCAGCAGTTTTGCCAATGCAAGCAGTTGACGCTGTCCGCCCGAAAGATCGTACGGGTGGCGCCCATCCAGGCCCGACAGCCCCAGGCTCGCCGCGCGCTCCCGCGCCACAGCCTCGTCATATCCGCAGGTCGAAGCCCATTCCATCAGCTCATCGCGCACCGTCTCGGCAACCAGCAACGCCTTGGGATTCTGAGGCAGCAGCGCTGCCGATCCCGCCCCGCGCTCCATATGCCCACGCTGCAACTTGACCGTCTTGGCCAGCACCGAAAGCATTGTCGACTTCCCGCAGCCGTTACCACCCACAACCGCATGCACCGCGCCAGCCGAGAACGCCGCATCGAGCCCACGCAGCACCCAGCCGGACGCCCGATCGTAGCGAAACCAGCTCCCTGCCAGGGTGGTAGCCGGCCCAGCGTGCATTTTTGGGAGTATTCGGCATCCACCGGCGCGCGATGGCGCCCCCGAGTCACCCTGCGGCAGTATTTGCGCCCCAAATTCAGCCGATTTGTCCGATTTCAGTCCTTTTTTTGCACCCGGAGCGCCCCCGCGCGGGTCCAAAGAGCCCGGCTGGCCACTGGCGCTGCTGAAAACTCCGTTTTTTGCACGCCGCGAGGCACCCCACCCCGGCACCTCGCCAGAAAACAGCTCTTCACGGTGCCCCAGGGAGGCAATGTCAGCCACCTCGCACACGCGTCCGTCCTCAATCCGGTACGCGCACGTCGCGTATTCGAGCATCGGGCGCGGCTGGTGCGTTGCCACGACAACCGTGCAGCCCAACTCGCGATTCACGCGAAACAGTGCGTGCAGAAAACTCTTCTCGGCAACGGGATCGAGCTGAGACGTGGGCTCGTCGAGCAGCAGCACACGCGGGCGCAGTGCCAGGACGGCGGCAAGCGACAGCAGCTGCTTGCGGCCACCCGAAAGCGTATCGGTATCGCGATGAAGCCAGTCCTCCAGACCAAAGAAATAGCTGGTCTCGGCAACACGGCGGCGCATCTCGTCGCGCGACATGCCTAGGTTTTCCAGGCCAAACGCCATCTCGTGCCACACGGTTTCGCACACGATCTGGTTCTCGGGGTCCTGAAACACATAGCCCACGCGCTCCGCGGACGCTCGAACGTCCATGTCGGCAACGCTCTCGCCCAGCACGCGCAGCTCGCCAGCGCACGCGCCCGTCGGCGAAATCTCGGGCTTGAGCAGCGAGAGCAGCGTTGACTTACCCGACCCGGTACCACCCACCAGCAGTGCAAACGCACCTTGAGGAACAAACCAGTCGAGCCCGTCGAGCACCGGCGCCTCAGCCCCGGGGTAGGTAAAGCTCAGCCCCCGCACCTCAATCGCCGACATATCCGGGCCGCACGCCGCGCCCGACACCGGGCCCCTATCCAACCGAGCCATCAGCCAAACCTCTTCTCGTCAATCGCGTGCAACACACAGGGCAACACCATCCAAGCCGCGTACACAATATAGCCAGGCCACGGCGCCGGCACCGATAGTTGCGGGTAAAACGAATACTGCGCCATCACGGTCCACGCCACTGCTGTCGTGGCCACGCCAAACAGCGCAAGCCCAACCAGCGCGGCAACATCGCCGCGCCCCAGCCGATACCGCGCGTACGTCGTGCGGCGTGTCGCGGCGCCCCACCCACGGGAGCGCATAGCGTCCGCGCGCTCCAGCGAATCTTCCATGCCCCAGCCCATCAACACGCTCGACGCCCGCAGGCGCGAGCGCACGGGGTCGGCCGGCGCGCGGCCAGGCACATCAATCGCATCCTGCACCGCCAGCACCGTACGACCGCGGCGCAAAAACTGCGGGATAAGCCGCATGCACATCGAGATCATGAGCGCGATCACCGGCGCGGCGTTACCCAAAAGCGCAAGCACCTTGTCGTAGTCAAGCATCGATGCCGCCGCCTCAAACCACAGCACGCTCGCCACAAACAGCCCGCCCATGCACAGGCCGTAAACCATGCTCTCTAGATACACCGCACGCATGCCAATACGGAACAGCTCCGTCGAGCCCGAGGCGCTAAACAGCGGATTGAGCACCGCGATGATCAAAATCACCGGCAGCTGCCAGCGAAGCGCCCCCAACGTGCGCGCGGCGCCGCGCGTCGCAAACCCGTACGCCAACCCGCCCGCAAACGACAGCGCGATCAGCACCGGTTGCATCGAGAACATGGTGAGCCCCAACGTCAGCACCATGTAGAGCGCCGGCACCGCCGGATGCGACATCGAAAATGCCGCGACGGGCTCGTTGCCCGATTCCTCTCGCATGATATCCACGGGCACCCCCATCCCCTCGCTCAAACGCCAACGCCGCAGCGCCGCCGCCATGCACAACCAGCGCAAATACCACGCCGGCGGCAGCGACATCGGCCGTCACGCGTCAATCGTTACGCGCTCATCATATGCCTGCGGTATCATATTGCGCCGTGTATCGTTTCCAAACACACGTCTCTATAACGTAACAGGAGATCACATGGACGCAACCGCAATTATCCTCGCCGCCGGCGAGGGCACCCGCATGAAGTCGAACCACTGCAAGGTTTCGCACAAGATCCTGGGTAAGCCCATGGTCCAGTGGATCGTCGACGCCACCATCAAGGCCGGCTGCAGCCGCGTCGTGGTCGTCATCGGCAGCCACGCCGACGAAATGCGCGCCCTTATCGACGGCGCCTACGCCAACAGCGCCACCAAGGTCGAGTGCGTCGAGCAGACCGAGCGCCTGGGCACCGGCCACGCCGTAAAGGTCGCGCTCGAGGCCTGCGGCATCACGCAAGGCCCCGTCGTCGTGCTCAACGGCGACCTGCCGCTCATCACTGCCGACACCGTCGCCAAGTTCGCGCAGACCGTCGCCACCGGCGAGCTCGCCTGCACCGTCATGACCATGACCCCGCCCGACCCCTTCGGCTACGGCCGTATCAAGCTGGGCGCCGACGGCCAGATTGAGCGCATCATCGAGCAGAAGGACTGCACGCCCGAGCAGGCCGCCACGCTGCTCGAGTGCAACGCCGGCTGCTACGCCTTCGACGGCGCGCAGCTCGCCGCACACATTGACGAGATCGGCAACGACAACGCGCAGTCCGAGTACTACCTGCCCGACATGCTCGAGATACTCAAAGGCCACGGCCAGGCAGTCTCCATCTTCCACTGCGACGACTACCGCGACGGCCTGGGCGTCAACAGCCGCATCCAACTCGCGCAGCTCACCGCCATCGCGCGCGACCGCATCAACGAGCACTGGATGGCCGAGGGCGTTACCTTCATCGACCCCACGCAGGCTTGGATCGGCCCCGACGCCGTTATCGGCCGCGACACCGTCGTGTGGCCTCAGACGCACCTGATCGGCCACGTCACCGTGGGCGAGGAGTGCCAGCTCGGCCCCAACAGCCGCCTCACCGACACCACCGTCGGCAGCGGCTGCATCATCGATGAGACCATCGCCATCGAGGCCGTCATCGAGAACGGCGTCGACTGCGGCCCGCGCGCCTACCTGCGCCCAGGCACCCACATGCTCGACGGATCCAAGGCCGGCACGCACGTGGAGATCAAGAAGTCCACGATCGGCGAGGGTTCCAAGGTGCCTCACTTGTCCTACATCGGCGACACCACCATGGGCTCCGGCGTCAACGTGGGTGCGGGCTCCATCACCTGCAACTACGACGGCGTGCACAAGCACAAGACCGTCATCGGCAAGGATGCCTTCATCGGTTCTGACACCATGATGGTCGCGCCCGCCCAGATCGGCGACGGCGCGCTTGTGGCCGCCGGCTCTGTCATCACCGAGCCGGTCCCGGCAGACGCACTCGGCCTGGGCCGCGCCCGTCAGGTAAATATTGAGGGCTGGGCCGCCGATTACCGCCGCCGCCTGCACGAGGACGACGAGGTATAACGTTTTACCAAGCATCTAAGGAGCCGCTTCCGTAGGGACGGCTCCTTTTTCTATGCTGACCTGCGCGGCCGGATGAGTGGTCGGTTCGTGTCCGTTGACGGTAAAGACGTTATCAAGACTCAATAAGCCCCGTCGCGCGGTTACAATGCAACAAGGCATCTATATGGCATTCGATGTATAAAGGAGAAGGGTAATGCCGATTAATGATCCCGAGAAGTCGGAGAATATGCGCAAGTCCATCCGCGTGTATTCCGGTTCCTCCAACCGTCCCCTCGCTCAGAAGATCGCTGAGTACCTTGGGGTCGAGCTTTCGGGCCTTACGCTAAAGCAGTTCGCCAATGGTGAGATTTACGCCCGCTACGACGAGACCGTCCGCGGCGCCGACGTCTTCCTGATTCAGTCCGTGGCCGGCGGCAACGTCAACGACATGCTCATGGAGCTGCTCATCGCCACCGACGCTGCCAAGCGCGCATCCGCCCGCTCCATCACCGCCGTTATCACCCACTACGGCTATGCCCGCCAGGACCGCAAGGCCGGCCCGCGCGAGCCCATCACCGCCCGCCTCGTCGCCAACCTGCTCGAGCGCGCCGGTGTCGACCGCATCATCACCCTCGACCTGCACCAGGGTCAGATCCAGGGCTTCTTCGATATCCCGGTTAACCACCTGTCCGCACTGCCGCTGTTTGGCCAGTACTACAACGACATGCACTTCGACACCGACAACCTGGTTGTCGTCTCCCCCGACGTGGGTCGCGCCAAGGCCGCCAAGAAGCTGTCCGACATGCTCGGCTGCGACCTGGCCATCGCCCACAAGGGCCGTCCGCGTCACAACGCCGCCGAGGTCATGGGCATCATCGGCGACATCAAGGGCAAGACCTGCGTCATCAACGACGACATGATCGACACCGCTGGCACCCTGTGCGCCAACGTCAAGGAGCTCAAGGCTATGGGCGCTGGCGACATCTACGTCTGCGCCACCCACGGTATCTTCTCCGGTCCGGCCATCGAGCGCCTGAACGACGCCCCGATCGTCGAGTGCGTCGTCACCGACGCCATCCCCGTCGAGGTCGGCGGCAAGATTAAGACCATCTCGGTCGCCGAGGAGTTCGCTCAGGCCATCTCCGCCGTTTACCACGAGGAGCCCGTCTCCACGCTCGTCGGCGGCGACTTCGCGCTGTAGTCGCATCGTCCTTGCAACCCGGCGCATCGCCGCCGAAACAGAAGAAACCCCCACGCTCCCCCTTGCTTCGCAAAGGTCGCGCGGGGGTTTCTTCTGTTTCGGCGGCTCGCTCTGCCGCGGCCGTGCTTTTGTCTGGTGGGATTTCGCTGAAACGAAGTCTCGCCTTCGGCGGGCGTGGTAGCCTTTGTCGTTGATTGAACTATTTGTGTAACGAAGGGACAAATATGGCAGCTGCACAGCCGCTTAAGATTCGCATGGTTGCTGGACTTGGCAACCCTGGCGATGAGTATGCCGAGACCCGCCACAACGCTGGCTTCAAAGCAATCGACGAGTTGGCCCGTCAGGCCGGTGTCACGTACTGGAAAAACCAGGCCGGCGCCGAGGTCGCGCCCATCAACATCAACGACCCCGAGGAAGAGGGCGGCAAGCGTCAGATTGTGCTGGTCAAGCCACAGTCGTACATGAATACCTCGGGCGGTCCCATCTCCAAGCTTTGCCGCGAGTACAAAATCAAGGCCGAGGAGCTGCTCGTGATCCACGATGAGCTCGATATTCCCGCCGGCGACGTACGCGTTAAGGTGGGCGGCGGCCATGCTGGCCACAACGGGCTGCGTTCCATCATCGACAAGATGGGCAGCCGCGACTTCAGCCGCATCCGCACCGGCATCGGCAACCCTCCCGGCAAGATGGCTGTCGCAGACTACGTGCTCAAGCAGCTGCGCGCCCGCGAGGCCGAGGACTTCCAGGACACCTGCGCCCGCGCCGCCGACGCCGCCGGCCTGGCGATCGTGCACGGCGTAATCTACGCCCGCGATCACGTCAACGGCGCCGCTTCCGCCAACGGCAAGCACTAAAGCCTACCATTTAGGGACAGGCTTATTTTGGCAGGTTTTATCTGCGGAAACACCTCAGTTGCGCCATCGCAATCAACCGCGCGCCGACTTACACACATAGCGCCCCAAAGGGGGCCGGCCTCATCACAACCCGAGGCCGGCCCCCTTTGCCGTTTTACCCGATAAAACTGACCAAAATAAACCTGCCCCTATTTGGTAGGCCAAAGTGAATAAACCCTGCTCCCAACCGCCGAAGATACACGTAAGCGACATGTCCATGAGGGTATAATTTGCACCGTATGTCTGCACAACGCCTGTGCGCGTACGGTTTTATTCGGGCTACCGTCCATTTCCGTGGAGGCACGGTTCGGTCGCCCTAACAAGAGAGGGGTTCTATGTATAAGATCCTGGAGAAGACGCAGTTCTCGGAGAAGGTGTTCAAGTTCCGCATCGAGGCGCCCGCAATCGCCAAGCATGCGCACGCTGGACAGTTCCTCATGGTTCGCGCCAATGAGACGGGCGAGCGTGTCCCGTTTACCCTGGCCGGCTGGAACGGTGACGAGGGCTGGGTCGAGTTCATCTTCATGGTGATCGGCAAGACCACCGAGATGCTTTCCACCTACGAGGCCGGCGAGTCGCTGCGCGACGTCGTGGGCCCGCTGGGCGTTCCCACCGAGATGGCTGAGGGCCCCTGCGCCGTCATTGGCGGCGGCGTCGGCCTGGCAATTGCCTTCCCGGTCGCCAAGCACCTGGTCGAGACCGGCCACGAGGTGCACGCCATCATGGGCGCCCGCACCAAGGACCTCCTGCTCATGGAGGACCAGTTCCGCGAACTCCTCGACGAGGACCACATCCACATCACCACTGACGACGGTTCCTACGGCGAGCAGGGCGTTGTCACCGCTCCGCTGGAGCGTCTGCTGCAGGACAAGGCCGTGAGCCAGGTCTTCTGCGTCGGCCCCGTTCCGATGATGAAGTTCTCGACCCTCACCGCCCAGAAGTACGACACCCCCATCACCGCGTCGCTCAACCCCATCATGGTTGACGGCACCGGTATGTGCGGCTGCTGCCGCGTCGAGGTGGGCGGCGTGACCAAGTTCGCTTGCGTCGACGGCCCCGACTTCGATGCCACCCTGGTCGACTGGGATGACCTTCGTGCCCGCCAGGCCGCTTACCGTTCCGAAGAGGGCGCGTCCCTCAAGGCCTATGAGGAAAAGAGCTGCGCATGCCACTAGTTAACGGTCGTTTCGTTGCCGATATGAAGTCGCCCCGCACCCCCGATAACGAGGAGCCGGCTGCCGAGCGCGCCTGCGACTTCCGCCCCGTCGACAAGGGCTTCACCGAGGAGATGGCGCTGGCCGAGGCCGAGCGCTGCCTCAACTGCAAGAAGCCGTTCTGTGTTGAGGGCTGCCCCGTCAACATCAACATCCCCCGCTTTATCGAGCAAATCCGCGCGAAGGACTTCGGCGGCGCCCTCGATACCATCCGCGAGGACTCCATGCTTCCCGCCATCTGCGGTCGCGTCTGCCCGCAGGAGAATCAGTGCGAGGGCAAGTGCATCCGTGGTAAGAAGTCCGAGCCCGTGGCCATCGGCCAGCTCGAGCGCTTCCTGGGTGACCGCCCCGAGCTCGCCTCCACGCCCAAGATGGCTCCCAAGAACGGCAAGAAGGTCGCCGTCGTCGGCTCCGGCCCGTCCGGCATCACCTGCGCCGGCGAGCTCGCCCGTAACGGCTTTGACGTCACCGTCTTCGAGGCCTTCTTCACCGGCGGCGGCGTGCTGGTCTACGGCATCCCCGAGTTCCGTCTGCCCAAGGCGGTCGTCAAGCGCGAGATTGACGGCCTGGAGGACATGGGCGTCAAGTTTGAGTACAACTCCGTCGTGGGCAACATGGCCACGGCCGAGGAACTGTTCGAGCAGGGCTTCGACGCCATCTACGTGGCGACCGGCGCTGGCCTGCCTAAGTTCCTCAACGTCCCCGGCGAGAACCTGCCCAACGTCTTCTTCGCGAACGAGTACCTCACCCGCGTGAACCTGATGAAGGCCAACAAGTTCCCCGAGTACGACACCCCCACCAAGCACGGCAAGAACGTCGTCGTCTTTGGCGGTGGCAACGTGGCTATGGACGCCGTCCGTACCGCCAAGCGTCTGGGCGCCGAGCACGCCATCATCGCCTACCGTCGTACCGAGGACGAGATGCCCTGCCGTCGCGCCGAGCTGCACCACGCCAAGGCCGAGGGCGTCGAGGTTCTGCCGCTCGTCTCCCCGCTCGAGTTTGTCGCTGGCGAGGACGGCTCCGTGTGCGCCGTCAAGGTCCAGAAGATGGAGCTCGGCGAGCCTGACGAGTCTGGCCGTCGCCGCCCGGTGCCCATCGAGGGCGCCATCGAGGAGATCCCCTGCGACGTCGCGATCTCGGCTATCGGCACCAACGCCAACCCCTTCGCAAAGAAGATCGGCGGCAAGATGGAGCTCAACAAGTGGGGCTACATCGTTGCCGACGAGGAGACCGGCCAGACCACCGATCCCCGCATCTGGGCCGGCGGCGACATCGTCACCGGTGCCGCTACGGTCATTCTGGCGATGGGCGCCGGCAAGAAGGCCGCCGCTTCGATCACCAAGAGCCTGCTGGGCGAGTAATCACCTACAGCGCTAGCCACCAAACGGCAAAGTCCCCGTCGAGCACACGCCCGGCGGGGACTTTTTCTTTACCGACCGCCCAAACCACCACGATGGGGACAGGCACCTTTGTGGTGGTTTGAGGCTTGGTCGGTCGTTTTGTCTCAATCTGTAACACCTGGAGCCCGTTGAGCCTTGTAGTTGTTACAGATCGAGATATCGCTCCAACCGCCTCCGCTTTGTCTCAATCTGTAACAGTTAGAGGCCAAATTCCCCGCTACGTGTTACAGATCGAGACATTAGATTGGCGGCCGAGCAGTTCATCTCAATCTGTAACATCTAGAGCCGTTTTGGGCAGCTTGGTGTTACAGATTGAGATCTTGCAAAAGCCGAGAATGGGCGTTGTCGCCAAAACCTAACGCTTGCGACGCTTGGTCGCGGCGATGCCGGCCGCGGCAACGGTTGCGCCGGCGATGCCCAAGGCGGCGACCGTCATCGCGGTGGAGTCACCCGTGCTGGCGAGCTCCGTGCCGCCGGACTTCTTGCCGTTCTCGCCCTTACCCTTGGACTTGTTCGTCGTCACCGTGGTCGTCGTCGAAGTCGAACCGCCCGCAGGTACCCCGGTGCCGCCAGAGCCATCCGCACCGCCGCCCTGCTCGCCGTCGCCAGGCGTCGGCTCGGGCTCTGGCTTCAGACCGGGATCGGGCGTCGGATCAGGCGCCGCCTCATCGGTCACCGTAATCGTAATGTTCAGACGCTCGGAATACTCGCTGTACGACATGCCAGGGCGCTGTGCCGCAATACGCACATACATGTTGCTATCGAGCGCAATAGGCTCGGTGTACTTTACGCGGCCTTCGTCACGGCAGGGGCAGGTGTCGTTGGTGGTGTACCAAATCGTCGTGCCATCCTCGGCCGAAAGCTCCAGCTTCGTGCCCTTGGGCACCGTAATGTAGTTCTCCTTGGGCGACCATGCACCAAACGTCGTCGCACCAATCGTCGCCACCGGTCGCGCCGGTCGCACTGCCTCGGCAGACACGCGAACGTCGACCTGCTTGGACAGCGCCGTGTCATCCACCGTCGCCGTCAACGTCGTCAAACCGGGCAGAGCACCATGCAGCACAAACGTCGCCGCGCCGTCCTCGCCCGTCACGGCCTGGGTGGCATCGACAGAGCAGATAGCCGAGGACTCCAGCCCAACACTAACCTTGGCGCCCGCAAACGGCTTGCCCGCCTTATCGGTCACGTGCGCCACCAGCTCAAAGTCACCGCCATCAAGCATGGTCACGGCCTGCTCCACGTTGAGTTTGAGTTTGTCGGCACGAACGCCCACGACAAGCTCGCCACTTGCCCAGCGCGCCATGGCCGTGCCGGCGTAGTTGCGAGCACCGTCGAGCTCAAACGCCACCGTCGAGCCCGCCTCACGCGCATCGGCATAGCGAATACGCAGCACGCGCGATAGCGGCTTGCCATTGGGATCGTCCTGTTTGTCGAGCCACGTATACGTCACGTCGCCCAAGCCCTGCGCGCACAATGCGACCAGGGCATCGTCGCTCGCATCCATATACTGCGCAAACTCAACCTCGATGCAATCGGTATAGGCATGGGCCGAAGCCACCTCGGGTGCCGCCGTCGACACCAAGCCAATGTTCACCTCAGTCTGAATCGGCGGCACGCGCAGCCAAGCCGAACGCGCCTCTTCATACCCGTCCTTGGTCACGCGCACCTGATACCAGCCGGTCGGCGTATTCCAGTTGTATGCACCGTCCGCACCCGTTGCAAGCGGATTGTCCTGCTCATACTCCTCGGCATCCCAACATACCGCATTGGTACCGGCCGCATCGTCGGCGCTCCACAGCTCAACCGTCGCGCCTTCAACCGTATTGGACAGCAGGCCCTCGTACACCACGCCCGCGGGGTCGGGTGCAGCCTTGGCAGCCACATTGCGATAACGCGCCTCGAAGATCGACTGCATCTTCTCGTCCGAGATCAAGCCGTCCTTGTTGGCCTTGTAGACCTCGGCATCGGTCAGCTCGCCCCAGTTGACCGTAATACGATTCTGGCACGCGCGCTCCACCTGCTCGCAGGCAACATCGTAGGCGCATTCGGCATTGGTCAGCTTAATCGCGCGCTCCGAACCTACGCTGGTCGAAGCCGCGTCATAGGCAGCGCCCACCACGGTACCCGCCGAACCGGCCGTCAGCACGCCGGCGATTGTCATAATGGAGCCCACCGCCACATCGGTGCTATCGTGGCAGAGCTGGCGATACAGCAGATTCTCAAACGCACGCGCCTTCTCCATGGCATCGCGCAGCGCGTAAATGCACTTCCAGTCGTCCTCGGTCTTCTCGGGCTTGGCAAGCAAGCGCGTATGCTGAAGCTCATAGCCCTCGCGCTCGCCCTTCACCTTCTGCATACGGACGTTCACGTTCTCCCAGTTCTTGCTGGCATCGTTCACGCCGTAAATGCCGGTAAAGATGCCGATGCCCTGGGTCGCCGCGGGAAACGCCTGGCCGGCCGCCTTCCACGCATCGGTCTTAAAGACCTGTCCGAACATCTCGCACTCGATCTTATAGCTCTTGAGCGAACGAATCGTGCGGATGAGCTTCATATGGGCGCTCACGTCGTCGTTGCGCCTCCAGGCCATGAGCCATCCGCGCACCTTGGAGTTGTTGAGGCTATGGACCACATTCCAGTTGTCGTACAGGTTGTCCAGAATGTCGCACTGCATGGCGATCGAGTTAAACAGAAGCGCCTGGTTCTTGTTGTTATTGGAGTTCTCGATAAACTCCGACTCAATATAGGCCGTCTGCTCGCCATCGGGCGCGGCGACCTTAAAGCCCTTGACGGTATCGTCGTCAGCCGCCTTGTAGCTCAGCGAGCTGCCGAGCGCCTGGCCCAAATCGTTAAACCCGCTCGTCGACTGGCCGTTGTACTCGCTGGCCTTAATGCCCGCACACTTGTTGAGTGCCGCAGCGGTTGCGTCATTCCAGCTTCCGTATTGGTTGAGCTGGCCGATACCCATCGACTGGCCCACCAGGTCCTCGGCCTGCTGGGCAATAAACTCCGCTCGCGATGCATGGTCGACGAGCTCCTTGATGGCGGCCGCATCCGCAGCATTCGCGCCCTGGGCCGCCGCGAGTTCCTGACACCAATCCTCGCTGGTGCCGTAAGCATCCTCAAAGATCATCTTGTCCACATTGACGCCATAGCTGTCGCCCTGCTGGGTTAGCAGCGCCGCCGACCCGCCGACCGCGGCCTTGAGCTCAGCCGCAAACTGCGCGGCCTCGTCGTTGCCAGCACCATCACCCTCGCCGTCGCTGGCGGCAGGGGCGCGACGAGCCTTACGGGCAGCTCCACCTTGGGCTTCGTCCTCTTTACCGTCCTTGTCCTCCTCGGCAAACGCATCGGCGACCATCTGGTCAATCGCGTCGTTAAAGGCCTCGTCGACATCATTAAACGAGTTATCCATCATATATTCGTGCCACTGCTGCACGGCATTCGAGAACTCCTGCTGGCGCTCCTCGGCCGCGGCGGAATGCTTTTTGGCCGAAGCGTTGGCGTCAAAACTCAGCATGGTCATAAGCTGAGCATTGGAGATGCGGTAGGTCTGCGGCATAAAGATCTGCTCAAAGTTGCCGCAGTTCACATAGGTCGAGTCATTCGCCTTGTTAAACTCATTAAGCAGCTTAAGGTAACCCTCGTCCACATACTCCGCCGCATAGCGCACGCGGGTGCCCTCGCGCGACTTTTGAGTCAGAGGAATCGTCACCGTCTTGCCATCCACGCAGTCCACGTACAGGTCGAGCGTGTCGGCGGCCTCTTCGTTTCCCACCTCGAGCGTGATGTCAAAGGTCCAGTAGGCATTCTTCTTTTGTGGCAGATGATGGAAGGTCCACAGGCCCTTGCCGGTGTCCTTGCCGTCCTTGACCAGGTTTTGCGTACCGCCACGATACGTCACATCAAAGTTCCAGACCGAAGCACCCGGAACATAGCGCACATAATTGCGAGCCGTCACCTCTGCGGCAGCGGCGGCGACATCGGTCGAGCCCACGCGCGCTTCGAGCGTCACACGCTCGGCAGCAAGCGTATCCTGCGGCAGTTCGTATTCAATCTTGGCACGGCCGAGTTTATTGGTCTTGCCGGTGTACTTTGCAGCCGACGAGCCCGTCCCCACGGTGAGCTGCACGCTCTTGCCCGGCGCTGCATAAACGTAGGCCACATTGCCCAGCAGGCTGTGAACGTCGGTGTTGTCGACCTCGATGCGCGATCCGCTAACCTCAAGCGTGGTGCTTCCCAGCGGCAATGTCACCTCGCCCAGCGTAATAAGCGGCGAGACGGCATAGATGCCCGCGGCCTTAGGCTTAAAGCGCACAAACACATCGGCGCCCGCACTCTTCTTCATATCGAGAACGAGGTTGTCGCCCTCCCAAGTTGTGGCAGCCCACATGGCATCGGAGCTGGCGCCGGCTTCGCGAGCGCCTGCGGACACATCCTCGACGGCATCCTTGGCCAGAGGAATCTCAATCTTGGCAGCCTGGCTGTCCTTGAGCTCGTAATGAATGCGCAGCTCGGTCTCCGCGCCAACGACCGCGGACGAATCAGCGATAACCGAGCCCGCCGTCAGCCCGCGCTCGGCACGATACGTCTCCACGTCAAACGTGGGGACGTCGAGCGTCACGTCGAGCTGTTTGCCGTCCTCAATCTTCACCTGCTTTTGCGCGATATGCTTACCCACGGTCAGCCCTAGGCGGCTAAACGTGGAATAGCTCGTCGCTTGGATGTCGTAGCTCGTCTTGTTAAAGGCGACGATGGTGTACGAACCGGCCTTAAGGCGCGGCGTCTCGGCCTTCATGATAGGCGTGGTGCCATCGTCTTCGTAACCCATCAAATAGGTGACGCCGTCGGCGACTAGCTTGCCGTCGGACGTACGGAACACCAGCACGCGGTTGGCGCCCTGGTAGTCGCCCTTGGTCGTGACCGTCGCCGTGCCCCAGGGTTTCAAGTCGATATCGACCTTGCCGGCCGAAGGCTTCACCGTCGCCGTCGCCCCACCCAGCTTGAGGCTGTCTTTGGGCTCGAGCGTTATCTCCAGATCCTGGTCTGCATCGGCAATGGCCTGCGACACCACGAGCGCTGTACCCTGGATACGGTAGTCGTTTTCCTTGTCGCCCTTGGCAGGCTTAAGCGTCTTGCCGCCGCTCTTCACCGTCAGATCGATGTTATCGAGACTATCGAGCTCAAAGCGCTCGGTCTTATCCTGGCCTGCGACCGGTTCGAGATAGGCCACATTAAGTTCAATCGCGCGCGAAGCCGGAATCTTGGTAAAGTCCTCAGCCTTAATCTCTCCGATATTCCATGTGCCCGTCATCTGGTCGCCCGGGCGCGCCAGCACCATGTCATAGTAACCGCCGAGCGAAATGCGCAGGGTGGCTGCTGTCTTGGAGAGAGCGTCCGCTGTAAAGCTGCCGTCATCGCCAACCGCCAGCGGCGTGGACTGCCCCGCCTGCACGAGTGTAGCCGTCACGCTCTGGGGAAGTTTGCCCGTCACCTGGGCCGCCTCGCCCATCCACTCAAACGTGTAGGCAGGCTTCGAGGAATCGACGGAGTCCTTGCGATCGGCCACGGCATCGGCAAGCTTTTTGACCATCGAGGGGTTGCCAGCCGAATCGGTCGCATAGGCATAGATGGTCTGGCCTTCACCAAAGGGAATCGCATACGTTACGCCATCGATTGTCACGCGCTCATTATAGTCGCCCGGATAGCCCGCCTCACCAAACTGAAGATCGGGGTTCATCACGCGCAGGGCAACGGCATTATGGTTCGTCTCGTTTCCGTATCTCGTGTTCTCAAAAGCTCCCCACTCTATCATTTCCACGCTTTTGGGTAGCACAATCTCTTTGCCGGCAATCGCAGGATCAAGAGAGGCGAACGCGAGCGCCCCGATAGATTTGACACCATCGCCAATCGTCACCGACGACACATGCGAGCACCCGTCAAAGGCATAGCGCTCAATCCGCTCCACCGTGCCCGGCACGTTGACCTGCGTAAAGGTGAGTACCGTTGTGTCCGAGACATAGAACTGCGGTACGCCGCAATTGGCGAAGGCGCGATAGTCGATAGTCTTAATCGAAGGCGGCAGCGTTGCCACCACATTGTCGTCAAGTTGTTCGCAGCCCTCAAAGGCCTGCTCGGGAATCGTGGTAAAGGCCGCGTTGTTGGGCCAGGTCACCGTGTGAAGTGTCTTGCTTCCGGTAAACGCATTCCAGCCCAGTTCCTCAACCGAATCGGGCAGTGCGATTTCCTTGATGCTGCTGCCGCCCAAACCGCCCACAGAGCGGATATGCGAATCGGGGGCAAACGTAATTGATGTGAGCGCAACGTTTCCCATGCCCTTAAGACTCACGACATTTTTGCCGTCGATGGTCGAGGGCACCTCCAACGTGGTAATGCCCGCGTCGCCATACTCGATAGAAATTTCGTTGGTGAGGTTATCGATCGAGAAGTAGTACTGCGCGGGGGTCTGCTCGCCGGCCACGTAGCCATCGTCGTATTCACCCTTTACGCCCGTAGTGCCCTTCGAGGTTGCCCAGAGTCCAAGTTCCTCGTTCCAGGTTGCCTCGGCACCGGAAGCCTCCTCTTGCTTCTGCTGCTCGGCGAGTTCCTTGCCCTCGACAAGATCAGTGGCGAGCGTACCCGCAGGTGTGCTCTCGGTCTGCCCGGCGCCCGTTAGGCCCGCCGCCGATGCAATCTCGGAGGGCGGGGGCGTAGGGGTATCACCGCTATCGAGCACTGTGGGGTCGGCGGCGCCGGCATCGGGCGCGGGGTCGGCGGCATCGGGCGCGGGGTCGGCGGCGTCGGCATCGGCTGCTTGGTCGTTATCCGTCTGCACAAAAGTGCCGTCGGTGGTGAGGGTCTCGGCAAACGCGCCCGCGGGCAACGAACCCGTCACCATGGTGAGGGTCACCGCGGCAACGGTCAGGCGGCGGCAAAGCGCTCGAACAGTAGTCCACCTCATGGTCGTCCCTTTCCTGCAAACCAAAAGTCATCCAGCGTAATCGTTGTCCAAAAACAAAGCGAACGGTAGGTTCATATATACGAACCTACCGTTCTACCTGCGCAAACCGCCACAAAGGGAATAGGTACCTTTGCGGTGGTTCTGGACTCGGCCGATCGGTTTGTCTCGATCTGTAACAGCTAGAGGTCAAATTCCCCGCTTGGTGTTACAGATCGAGACGTTAGGTTGGCGGCCATTCGGTTCATCTCAATCTGTAACATCTAGAGCCGTTTTGGGCAGTTTGGTGTTACAGATTGAGATTTTGCTGAGGCCGAGAACGAGAGCCGTCACCCAGCTCTAATGCTTGCGGCGCTTGGTCGCGGCGAGGCCGGCGGCGGCTACGGTTGCGCCGGCGATGCCTAGCGCGGCGACCGTCATCGCGGTGGTATCCCCCGTGGTAGCCAGGACAGCATCGGACTTTTTGGACGGCGTGGTTTTCTCAACCGTCTTGGTCATGGCGGTTGTCGCGACCGGCTTTGTCGCGGGCTTCACCCCAGGCTGCGGCGTCGGATTGGGATTCGGCGTAGGCTGCGGATCGGGAGTCGGCGTGGCTTCAGGCGTAAAGGTCAAATCGGTGTTGAGCCACAGAGTGAAGATACAGCCGCTCTCGGGATCAACTACACTCGCTTCGCCCATCTGGTAGCCGCACTCCTGGCCGTTGATCATCAGCTTGGTGTTGGGCGTAAAGTAGAATCCGCGCGCGGGCTTGAGATAGATACCGTAGCGATAGGTCACGCCAGGCTTAAAGGCGTCGATGTGGTTCGTGATGTTCTGATCCCAGAACTCCTGAGAGTTCACCTCGCTGCCGTCGCTACCCGTCCAGTACTCACACTGAGGAAGGGAGTTGGAGCCCGTCGGAACATTCGCCGTAAAGACCGGCTTATCGCCTGCCTTGAAGGTGGTCGTGGCGCCGTTAATCTCGATAACGTCGATGGCCCGCCATTCGTCGATCGGCTGCTCGCACAGCATATTGTCAGCGTTTGGCGCGAAGACGCCGTTGACGGTCTTGATGTGGTGCGTCCAATGGCCGTTGACGTACATCATGCAGTCATTGCCCACGGTATTGTCGCCCTTGAGCCTCAGCTCGACGGAATACATGTAGAACTTGCCCTCTTCGAAGTGTTCGATCCTCCTCGCGCCCGTCGGATACTTGGCGGGGTCGGAATACCAGAAGGCAACGGGCGTGAGCTCCGCGGGGTCGCTGCCATCCATCTCCTCCCAGCACTCGTAGGCGATCTCGTACTTGTCGGCATCGGCAGCGGGGATCGTCGCGGTCGCGCGTGGCGCCTCGCCGGGCGCGTAGTCGGTCTTCACGTCGTTGACGTCCAGGTTATGGAGGGCTTCGTTTTCTGACGCAACGAGCGTAATTTCGCTATTGATGACGTAGCGGAGGTAATAATCGTACCTGGTTTCGTTGAGGATAGTCGAGCTGCCTTCATAGTCAGTTCCGGTATACTCCAGTGCCGTGCCAATATAGAGAGCCTCATTGCGCGTGAGTCGATACGAGCCGCCTGCCGCGCCACCCGTAAAGGTCAGCGTCAGCCTCATGTGATTGCCAACGGGTTCGAAGCGAGCCGTCACGTCGGACATGGACGCATCCTGAACTTCGACCAGAGTGCCCGAAGCGGCAACGGCCCTGTAGTACTTAACCTCGACAACTTCGCTCGCAAGCGTTTCTGGAATGCCACCCTCTACATCGAGAAAATCGTGGGTATACGGCTGGCCCTTTTTGAGTGTGACCTTGCTCGGAAGCGCGCAGTCCGTATAGTGGGGGACCACGGTCGTGTTGACCCTAACGTCGCTGCCACCAACAACATCGGTCACACCGCAGGGCATGATGGCGTTGCTCGCCGGCATGGCGGCGTTGTCGTCGCCAGAAGCGTTTTGCCCAGCGAGCGCAGCACCGCTAGACTCATTGACGGCATCGGCTGGGATTGTCTGCTGAGGCTCAACGGTGGCTTGCGCCGCCGGAGCAGCATCGGTTGCAGGCGCGGTCGAAGCAGCTGGTGCGGTCGTTGCAGCCGCATCCTCCGCAACCGCCGGCGTCACCGGAACCGCGACAACCTCATCCGTCCCGGCGGCGGGATCGGCGCATTCCGTCGCCAGCGCCACGCTCGGCAGCAGCAACTGACCGACCATAAGCGCACACGCGCCGGCGCAAGCTATTTTGGCACCCACACAACGCCAGGTACCGTGAGCCAGCGAGCAGGTGGACTCACGTTGAGCTTGCTTGTCAAAGTGGCTTACGTTCATAACGGCCTCCCTGGTCGTAGGGACATACCACCACAAAGGTGCCTGTCCCCTTTGCGGTGGTTCTGTACCACCAAGATGTGCCAAATGACTCCGTATGCCTAGGTTCGTAGATGTGAACCTAGGCCTCTACCTGCGGTTTAATTCAATATGATTTCGCCATCGCCACACTCGTCCCGGGAACGCTACAATCGAGGACACGATTATTCGTCCACCCAAAGGACCGTCCTTGAACCTGAGCAGGTCTAAAATCAACGCGCTTCTGGCACTCGCGCTCTTCACCTTCGCCTTCCTTGCCGCCGAGTTTCGCTTCGACGTCAACGTCGGGCTGCTCGCCGGTGCCGAACGCGTTGTGATCGCACAGGGCTTTATCCTTGGCGCCAGCGTCATCGGCTTTATCGGATATGCGCCGCTGCTTGGGCTCGCACAGCGCAAAGGCAACTCACTGACAGCCGTCAACGCCGCCGCCGTTCCCATCGTCATCGTGGGCCTAACCCAAATTCAGTCCCCCACGAGCCCGCTTGCGCTCGAGATTCTGGGATGCCTCGCATTCCTCGGACTCGGCCTACTGGGCGGCGCGGCACACCATGCCTTTTCGTTGGCATTCCAGGATGACCCCAAACTCGCCACCGGCGCAGGAGCAGCCTATGCCGCGGGCATCCTGATGCAGTTCGTCACCAACCTGATTGATTGCGGTGGCATCGTCGAGCTCATCATTCTTGGCGCGGCAACGATCGCCATCTCCGCCCTCAGCGTCGTTCCCCAAAAGGCTGCTGAGTGCTCCAGCCCCGCCATCAATCCCCTTGTTGAGCCATCGCACGCCCTCGCCAAGCAGGCATGTTGGAGCATCGCGCTCGTCATGATTCTCGCCTGCCTGTTCTCGACGCTCGATAACGTCGTCACGTTCTCCAACGCTCACGGCACCATCGCCGTACAGACCTGGCCGCGCCTCTTTTTGGCGGCGAGCGGTCTCGTCGCCGGTATCGTCTTTGATCTTGCCGAGCGTCGCTACATGGGACTCGTCATGTTCGGCGTCACGGTACTCTCCACTATTTCGATCTTAGCCGTCGAAGCAGGAGCCGATCCCATCCTGGGCCTCATTGTCTTTTACCTGAGCTCGGGCTTTTTCGTCACGTTCTTTACCGCCACGTTTACTCAGCTGGCACCGCGCATGCACGTGCCCGCCTTCTGGGCCGGCATGGGCCGTGCGGCCAATAACGTGTGCGCGTTCACCACGTCGGGCGTCTCGCTTGCGCTTGTGACCTCTGGCAACGTCGCCCTCATCATGATTGGCGCGGTCGTGCTTCTCGTCTCCGCCTGCGTGGCATTCGTTGCCGCGGGCCTATTCCGCATGCCCCAAACCGAGCAGGAACGCGAACATCAACAGCTTGCCGAGGAGGCGCTGGCAGCACCGAGTATCGAGGAGCAGCGTCAGGTCTTCATCACCGATCACGCTCTCACCCCGCGCGAAGTCGACGTTCTCATGGCCGTAACCCAGGACGAGCGCCCGCTCAAACAGGTCGCCAAGGAGCTCGGCATCTCGATGCGCATGGTGCAGCGCCACCTGAGCTCCATTTACCAAAAGACCGACACGCAGACGCGCGCCGGTCTCACCAAGGCCTTCCCCTCGGCCTAAAACAAAAACCACCACAAAGGTCCCCTTTGTGGTGGTTTCGACCGGTTAGCCTTCGAGCTGCGCTACCTTGTAGCGGTAGGCAGCGGCGATGACATCCTTGCAACCCTCGCGGCCCAGCTTGGCGCGGTTGACGACGATGTCCTTACCGCTCGTCATCTTCCACTTGCCGGCGCTGTAGCGCTTGTAGAACGCCTCGCGCGCCTTCTGCTGCTGCTTGACCAGCTTGGCGCCCTTCTTTTTGTTGAGGCCGCGCTTCTTGCGCACGATCTCGACGCGGTCCTCAAAGGGCGCAGTCACCAACACGGCGATGTGGTTGGGGTTGTTGCGCAGCAGATAATCGGACAGACGGCCTTCGATAATGCAGCTCTCGGTCTCGCCCAGATCCAAAATCACTTGGCTCATCTTTTGGAACAACTTATCCGAGTACGAACGCGCATCGTAGCGGTCGGGCAAAAACGCCATGTTTTCCACGGCCAGACGCTCGTCGTAGGCGGCCATCTTATCGAGCGACTCGCCCGCGCGCAGCGACGCACGCACCAGCAGCTCGTTGTCATACAGCGGAATCCCCAACTCGTCGGCAAGCATGCGACCAATCTCGTGGCCCTCGGCGCCAAAGTCGCGCGCGATGGTAATGACCACAGGATTCTTCTTATTCTCCAGATCGCTCATCGCGATTCCTTTCTCTATGTGACAAAGGGGCTGTCCCTTTGCCACATTCTACGCTGCCACCATTCGCCTCTGATATGCGCGAACCAGCAGCGAGATACCAAAGTTGAGCATAAAGTACATCGCAAACACCAGGCCGTAGAGCATAAGCACCTGCGACAGGTCGATCGCGTGGGCCATCACGACGTTTGCCGTGTACATGAGCTCGGCCACGTTAATGCCCGAAAGATACGAGCTGTCCTTGATGACGGTCGTGCACTGGCTAAACAGCGCCGGAATGATCGTCTTAAACGTCTGCGGCAGAATGATGTAGCGCATGGTGGCAAAGAAGCCAAAACCCTGGCTCTGCGCCGCCTCAAACTGGCCGCGCGGAATCGAGTTGAGGCCGCCGCGCACGATCTCGGCCATAACAGCGCTGGTAAACAGCGTAAAGGCGATGGTCGAAATCACAATGTCCAAACCCTGCACCGTAAAGTAGATAAACAGGATCCACAGCAGGTTCGGCGTGCAGCGGAACAGCTCGATATAGGCGCTCACCAAAATACGGAACGGACGGGGCGCATAGCTCTTGACGAGCGCCAGCACCGTGCCAAAGATGAGCGAGAAAAAGATCGACAGTACCGAGATCTCGATGGTCTTAACAAAGCCGCCCCAAATGTAGAGCAGGTTGGTCGCGTTGAAGATTTCCATGCGCTAGGCCTCCTCTACGTTGTCGAGTCCCAGCTCGGCCAGGCTCACGCCGCGCGGACGCTCCTTGGAGCGGCGCTCGAGCCACTGCACCAGCATGGCGAGCGGAAAGCAGATGATGAAATACATAAGGCAGCAGACGATGTATCCCTGCAGGTAACCATACAGACTCACAAAGTTGTCGGAACGGTACATAAGGTCGCCGCCGGCCACAAGCGCCAGCACCGACGTGTTCTTGACCAGGTTGAGTGCCTGGTTACACAGCGGCGGCAGAATGATCTTGAACGTCTGGGGCAGCACGATGTACCAGTATGCCTGCGCACGGGTGAAGCCCTGGCTCTGGGCCGCCTCCATCTGACCGCGCGGAACCGCCTCGATACCAGTGCGGATGACCTCCGAAATGTAGGCCGCGTGATACAGACCCACACCCAAGAAGCCCAGCACGAACGGCGCGATGCGCACCGGCTGGTCGGCACCGGTTATGACCTGCAAAAACTGCGGACCGGCCATGTACATAAAGAGCACCTGCACGGGCAACGGGGTGTTCTGGTAAAACTCCACATACACGCGGCTTATGGCGCGCAGCACGCGCGAGCGAGTGGTCGAGAACACGCCCAGCAGTGTGCCCAGCGCCAGCGATAGCAGCAGACCGGCAACGACCACCTGCAGCGTCACGCCAAAGCCCTCCCAGAAGGGCCCCATGTTTTGAAATGTCGTCGACCAACGGTCGGCGTCAAATAATCCTTCGAGCATTTGATTCCTTCCTTGGACGATGCGCCTATACAAGACCCCAGGTCTTGACCTCTTGGTCGAGCCAGCCGTCGGTCAGGCGATCGCAAATCACCTGATCGACCAGGGCCGAAAGGTCGCAGCCCTTCTTGGTCGCCACGCCATAGCCCTGCTCGCCAAACTTGACCTCGGGCTGCAGCAGCTCAACGGTCTCGTTCATGTAACCGGCCAGCGTGGAGCGGTCCATGGCAAAGACGTCGATATTACCGGCGTCGAGCGAGCTCTTGATGATGGGGTAGCCGCTAAAAGCCCTAAACTCGGGCTTGCAGCTAAAGCCGTTGTCCTTGATCATCTGCTCGATCAGGCCCTGCGTGGTGGCACCTTGGCTCACGCCAATGACCTTGCCGTCCAGGTCCTCAATCGAGGTAAAGCCCGAACGCTTCTTGACCATAAGGCCCACGTAGTCGGTGCGGTACGGCGTCGAGAAATCCCAGCTCTTCTTGCGCTCGTCGGTGATGGTGTAGGTCGCCGCGACCACATCGAGCTGGCCGTTATCGATCAGCGGGCCGCGCGTCTTGGGCGTTACGTCGGTAAACTCGACAAGCTCCTGGGCACGGGCCTCCTTGTAGCTCACGCCAAAGACGGCAGCGGCGATCTGGTAGCACAAATCGACTTCCATGCCCTCAAAGCGGCCCTTGGCGGTATCGTAATAGCCATATCCGGGAACATCCTTCTTAACGCCGGCATTCAGATGGCCGCGCGACTTAATGGCCGCAAGCTTGGACCCCTTGTCGGAACCCTCGCCGCTGGTGGAGTTACCGCAACCGGTAAGCGCGGTCCCCGTCAGCGCGAGCATGCCGACGCCCGCCAGCTGCAAAAAGTGGCGGCGCGACACGGCCGCCCTCGTCATATCCGTCATGTCCATCACCGCACCTAGTGCAGAATCTTGGACAGGAACTCGCGGCAGCGCGGGTTCTCGGGGTTATCGAAGAAGTGCTCGGGCGTGCCCTCCTCCAGAATGCGGCCGTCCTCCATAAAGATGACGCGGTCGGCCACCTGGCGCGCAAAGCCCATCTCGTGCGTCACGCAGATCATGGTGATATCCTCCTGCGCGAGCTCAATCATAACGTCCAGGACTTCCTGGACCATCTCGGGGTCGAGCGCCGAGGTCGGCTCATCAAACAGGATGATGGGCTGCTTGGTGCACAGGGCACGGGCGATGGCGATGCGCTGCTGCTGACCACCCGAAAGGTTCTGCGGATACTCGCCGGCCTTATGCGCCATGCCAACGCGCTTGAGCGCGGCGATGGCGATCTCGGTCGCCTCCTCCTTGCTCTTCTTTTGTAGCTTGATGGGCGCGAGCGTCAGGTTGCCGAGCACCGTCATGTTGGGATACAGGTTGAACTGCTGAAACACCATGGAGCTATACTTGCGGGCCATCTCCAGGTGATTCTTTTTGGTGAGCGGCGTACCGTCGATGATGACCTCGCCCGACGTGGGCTCCTCAAGATAGTCGACGCAACGGATGAGCGTCGACTTGCCCGAGCCGGAAGGCCCGATCATTACGAGCTTCTCGCCGCGCTTGACGGTGAGGTTGATATCTTTGAGCACATGCAGGTCGCCAAAGTACTTGTTGAGATGCTTGATCTCGATCATGTCTGCCATGAATGTCCCTTCCCTGCGTTTACACGAGTTGAACTATTGTACGGAAAGAACCACGTTCCCGCAGCCCACACTACATTCCCGTAAAGAACCCGCAATCTTCCACCCACTCATTAGGAACTCATTGGGGACAGACTTAAATGAGCACCCAATGAGCGGACACTCATTTAAGTCTGTCCCCAATGAGTGCCCTTCAGCTGCCATCAAAAAAGGGGCGCGACCTCGTGGTCAGCGCCCCTCAACATCAACTATGTGTCGGCCGGCACTTACGCCAATTTTGCGCCGACGATCTTTGCCGCTGCCGGCTTGTCGAAGTTGCCGCCGGTGGCCTTGCCGAGTGCTCCCATGACCTGGCCCATCTGCTTCTTGGACGTGGCGCCCAGCTCGGCGATGACCTGCTCAATCAGAGCCTCGAGCTCCTCGCCCGAAACCTGCGCGGGCAGCAGGCTCTCCAGAATCTTGACCTGCTCGGTCAGGTTGTCGGTACGCTCTTGGTCGGTGCCGGCCTTGATGGACATCTCCAGCGTCTCGCTCGTCTGCTTGATCAGACGCTTGATCATGCTGTTGACGTCTTCCTCGGTCACATCGCGGCGCTCGTTGACCTCGATATTCTTCACCTCGGCCTTAACCTGACGGATGATGGACAGGCGAACCTTGTCCTTAGCCTTCATGGCCGCGATCATTTCCTTCTGCAGCTCTTCGTTGGTCATCTGCAAATCCTCTCTAATAGCGTGGGCGGCACTCGCGCGAGCACCGCCCCATGATTACTCAGTCGTCGACGAATCGTCGGTCGAACTCTTGGTAACGCCCTTCAGACTCACGTTATAGGGTACGTCCTTGGGCATGGGGTTGACGGTGATGTCGGCATCCTTCTTGTACTGCTCCAGCCACTCGCTGTACGCAGTGCTGGCCGCTTGCGTCTTCACCACGTTGGAGACGTACTTTTTGATGGCCTTGGGCACCTGGTTGATGTCATCAACCTGATTATCGACATGGAAGTAGTCGGTGCACTTGATGATGTGGTAGCCATAGGTCGACTCGATGACTTCGCTCACGTCGCCCTTGTTGAGCCCCTCGAGCGCCGTCTGGTAGCTGTCGACAAAGGTGGTGAGCTTATCCCAACCCACATCGCCCTTCTTCTCCTTGGAACCGGTGTCCTCGGAGTACTGCTCAACGGCGTCCTCAAAGCTCAGCTCACCGGAGTTGATCTTGTCCAGGCACTCCTGCGCCTTGGCCTTGGCGGCAGCCTTGTTCTCGTCGGAAGCGTCGGAATCAACCTTGATCAGGATGTTCGACGAGCGGCGGGCGTCGTTGTAGCTGGACAGGTTTTCGTTGATGTAATCGACGATCTCGCTGTCCTTGGGCTTGCTCGTGGGCGCGACGGCATCCTTGAGTTTCTGCTGCGCCAGACTCTCCTTGAGCGAATCCTTGTAGGTATCCTCGGTATAGCCGTAGGTCTTGAGGGTCCTCTTAAAGGCCTTGGCACCGCCCGCGCTCTTGCATGCGTCCTTCCAAGCCTTCTCGACCTCCTCGTCCGACACCGTCACGCCGTTTTCCTTCTGCGCCTGCTGAAGCAGAATCTGCTGCGCGTAGGAATCGATGAGCTGTTTGCGGTACTTCTTGGGCGTAAGGTCGTTGTTGACCAGGTACTGCGCCCAATCCTTGTCCTTGGTATAACCATAGGACGTGCGCATGCTCATAATCTGCTTGGTCACGGTATCCTCGGTGAGGTTGGTGCCGTTGATGGTGGCGGCAACGCCGCCGGTGAGCTTGTAGCCCGAGCTGGCGCTTTCGGTCTGCGACATCAGGCCGGAGCACGCCATGGCCGAGACGGAGAGCAGCATCGCCAGCACGCCGATGACCACCAGGACAATCTTGACGGTCTTGGACACGTACGTCTTGCGCTGCTTCTTGCGAGAGCTGGAGGCGGCGCGGGCCTGCTGCTCGGGCGTCGGCGCGACCTCGGGGTTCTTTTTCTTGTTTGCCATGTTTGGCCTTTCGCATCACGAATCGAACAAACGCCATTGTGTCACAACGCAGCCCCCGCGACACACCTGGTGCAGGGGAGACGGGTTAATCTGCACCATTTTGGTGCAAAGGGGACAGGTCTGGCAGTTGGCAGCTAGGGACGTTCCTTTTCTGCCGGCAGATGGGGACAGCCCCCAAGTGCCAGCCTTAAAAGTGGCGGCGGATGGCGTCGACCATGCCCTGCGGCGTGGTCTGGCCGAGTACATCGGCTGCAGCGTCGGCATCCATAAAGATATTCATAAGCGCTTGCAGGGCCTCGACCTGGCCGCCCGGCTCGGCAATGCCCAGATTGATGATAATCTGCGCCGGCACCGGGGCGCCCATACCCGCCATCGCGTTGAACGTCACAGGTGCAGCGGGCTTTACCACCGCGATATAGGGCTTGGCCACAAATCCCGGATCGGTATGCGGAATGGCGATGTTTGCCGCCGGCATAGCGAGACCCGTGGGATAGGCGTCCTCGCGCGTGCGGACGGCGTCGAGCCAACCCTCGGCAATGTAGCCGCGCGGAGCGAGCTCGTCCTCGAGCTGCGCAAACACCTCATCCGGCGTCGCACACTCCCAATCAAAAAACACCAGCTCGGGCGTAAACAGCGCTTCGTTATCCGCCATGCGCTCACCTCTCTCACCTAGTCATTCAAGAACGTCCCCGATGACTACCCAAAACAAAAGGTGGCCACGCGCGCCTTGGCGCCAATGACCACCCTGACTACTCGGCTAAATTGTACTGTGCGTCGCTAGCCGCGAGGCGCATCAATTGCGACCTTGCCGCTCTCCAGCACGTGGACGCGACCGTCGGCGAGCATCTGCACGACCTCGGGATACAGCACATGCTCGATTGCATGGATGTGCTCCTCGAGCATGTCGACATCCCAGCCTTCCTCGACAGCCAGCGCACGCTGGGCGATGATAGGGCCGTTGTCGTAAATCTCGTTGGCAAAGTGCACGGTCACGCCGGTCACCTTGACGCCGCGCGCAAAGGCATCGTCAATCGCATGGGCACCGGTAAAGCTCGGCAGCAGCGCCGGGTGTAGGTTGACCACGCGATTGGGGAACGCCGCCAGCAGCGGCGTGTGCACCATGCGCATATAGCCGGCCATCACCACGTACTCGCAGCCGCGCTCGAGCAGCTCATGCGCGATGATCTCGTCAGCCGCAATGGGGTCGGCATAGACATCCTTGGACAGCGTGAGCGTCTGGATGCCCGCACGCTCGGCGCGCTGCAAGCCCTTGGCCGAAGGACGGCTCGACACTACAAGCTCAATCGAGGCGTTGAGCTTGCCGGCGGCAATAAGGTCGATCAGCGCCTGCAGGTTGGTGCCCGAACCGCTGATAAGCACGCCGATCTTGAGCGGCTCGGCCGTATCGGTGCCGGTCGGACGGGTGTAGGGCACAAAGCCCAGGCCCTCGGCAGCAGCCATCTGCTCGCTAGCGCTCATCGGAGTACACGACCTTACCGGAACCCTCGACGCACTCGCCCACGCGGAACGGCTTCTCGCCCAGCGCGACCAGGGCCTCGGTCACGGCAGCCTCGTCCTCGGGGGCAACGATCAGGCACAGGCCGACGCCCATGTTGAAGGTCTTGCATGCCTCGTTGGGCGCGAGCTCGGCCTGACGCGACACGTAGGTGATGACGGGCGGAACATCCCAGCCCATCTCGGCGCCGTAACGGGTGACCACGGCGTCGACGTCGTCGGCGAGCGCGCGGTTGAGGTTCTCGGTGATACCGCCGCCGGTGATGTGGGCGATGGCGTGCACGTTGGCGCCGCCGCGCAGCAGCTCCAGAATCGGCTTGACGTAGATGCGCGTAGGGGCCAGCAGAGCATCGGCCAGCGAAGCACCGTCGAGCTCCTCGAGCGGACGGCTCAGTTCCTCGGCCTTAGCGGCGGCCTCGGGCGTGCCCGGCTTGATGCCGTCGACGCCGATGACCTTGCGCACGAGCGAGTAGCCGTTGGAGTGCACGCCGGTGGAAGGCAGACCCAGGATCACATCGCCGGGGCGAACGTTCGCGGGGTCAAGCATCTTGGGACGGTCGACGACGCCCACGGTAAAGCCGGCGAGGTCGTAATCGGCGGGAGCCATGACGCCGGGGTGCTCGGCCATCTCGCCGCCCACGAGCGCGCAGCCCGCGAGCTTGCAGCCGTCAGCCACGCCCTTGATGATCTTTGCCATGTGCTCGGCCTCGATGTGACCGATGGCAACGTAATCCAGGAAGAACAGCGGCTCGGCGCCCGAAGCCAAAATGTCATTGACGCACATAGCGACCAGGTCCTGGCCCACCGTCTCGTGACGGTCCATGATCTGGGCGAGCACGAGCTTGGTGCCCACGCCGTCGGTGCCGCTAATCAGGATCGGGTCTTCCATATCCTTAAGCGCGGCAGCCGAGAACAGGCCACCAAAGCCACCGATGCCGCCGATGACCTCGGGACGGTTGGTGTCCTTGACCATCTGCTTAATAGCGTCGACGGCGCGGCCGCCCTCGGCGGTATCGACGCCGGCGTCCTCGTACGTCACATGCTTGCTGTCGCTCATCTGAGCCTTCCTCTCCCATTACCGTCCGACGCGCGGGCGCCAAACGGTGCTCATAGTTGCGTTCATTTCGGCGCGCGCCATAACAGCGCGCGCCGTCATATCAACAAAACAGCAGGTAAAACCTACCAAAATAAACCTGTCCCTAAATGGCAGGTTTTAGGCCTCGCCGTGCTCCTCTTCCCAGCTGCGGTCGTCATATTTCTCGACCACGGCGTCGTCGTCAAAGTGTAGCGGCTTGTCCAGGTTGCGGGGCTTAAAGCCCTCCATGAATTTGTCGCGGCCAAAGCTCTCGGGAATCGCCACGGGATAGCGGCCGGTAAAGCACGCATCGCAGTAGCCGCCCTTGGGCATAACCTTCAGCAGGCCCTCGACCGAAAGGAAGGCCAGCGAATCGGCGCCGATATACTCGCAAATCTCGTCGACCGTCTTATTGGCGCTGATAAGCTGCGACTGCACGTCGGTATCGATACCGTAGAAGCACGGCCAGATGACCTCGGGCGAGTTGATGCGAATATGAATCTCCTTGGCACCGGCGTTGCGCAGCATCTTGACGAGCTGCACCATGGTGGTGCCGCGCACAATGGAGTCGTCGATGACGACCAGGCGCTTGCCCTCGATGTTGTCACGCAGCGGGTTGAGCTTCATGCGCACGCCCATGGCACGCAGCTCCTGCGTAGGCTCGATAAACGTACGACCCACGTAGCGGTTCTTGATAAGGCCCTCGCCAAAGGGAATACCGCTCTCGTGCGAATAGCCCTCCGCGGGCGGCAGGCCGGAGTCGGGCACGCCGATGACCAGGTCGGCCTCGACGGGCTCCTCATGTGCCAGCTGACGACCCATGTCGTAGCGGCAGGCGTAGACGCTCTTGCCGTTCATGATGGAATCGGGGCGAGCGAAGTAGACCTGCTCAAAGATGCAGTTAGCAGGCTCCTCGGCGGCAGGCACGCCCTGCTCGGACACCAGGCCCTCGGCGCTGATGCGCAAAATCTCACCGGGACGGACATCGCGGACGTACTCGGCGCCCACAATGTCGAGCGCACAAGTCTCGGAGGCAACGACCCAGCCGCCGGCGCCGGTAACATGGGTGGTGGCGTCGACCGTCGCGGCGCCGTCCTGCGACGGCAGCTGCGAAACGGATGCGGCATCGGCCTGGTCCAGCCCCTCGTCCACCAGCTTGCCCAACACCAGTGGGCGAATGCCATGCGGATCGCGGAAGGCGTAGAGCGCCTGCTCGTTGATGAGCGTCATGGCGTAGCCGCCGCGCACGAGCTCCATGGTCTTGCGAATGCCCTCGCGCAGGTGGCCCGTACGCTGGGTAAAGTAGCCGATGAGCTTGGTCGCGACCTCGGAATCCGAATTGGAGAGGAACGGCACGCCCAGCTCGATCAGCTGGCGGCGCAGCTCGTCGGTGTTGACGAGGGTGCCGTTGTGCGCGAGCGCGATAATGACGCTATTGATGGTAGAGAGGTGTGGCTGAGAGGCTTCCCAACTCTTGGCGCCGGCGGTGCCGTAGCGCACATGACCCACGGCCAGCTGACCGGAGAGCGTCGACAGGTCGGCGTTGGAGAACACGCGGTCGAGCAGGCCCAGATCCTTGCGGACCATAACCGTACCGCCGTCACCCACGGCGATTCCCGCCGATTCTTGGCCACGGTGCTGCAGTGCACGCAGGCCAAAGTACGTCAGTCGAGCCACGTCGCGATCGGGCGCCCAAACACCAAAAACGCCGCATTCCTCATGCAGCTGGTCGGAGTCCGGATCATACGTCGACATGGCGTTCACCTGTCCCGCGGCACGCTCGGCCGCGCGGATGGTTTCTTGAGACATGGCATCCCCTCAGAGCCTCGTATTTTGGCGTTACCCGCCTTATTATACGCACGGCACGACGCGCTCCCCAGCGCATGAGCAGCGCTTTTTAAAAGCCCACCGAGCTAATAATCCGTTTTGTGGCCAAACATTTTATCGGTCTGTCCAGTGCAAGCGCCCGCGCCCCCAGATGGCCGCCGCGTCCACCGTTGGGGATTACAAAGTTGCAATTGGGACGTTCGTCCTGTCTTTTGGCAGGTCGGCGGCGTATCCTTGTAGCCTAGGACAAAGCGAGAAAGGTTCTGTATGGATCGAAACGAACTCGACCCCAGCGTCCCCAGCGCCACGGAGGTCAAGAAGATTCCCCTCATCATTAAGGTGTACGCCGTCCTGTGCATCCTATCCGGCGTGGGCACACTCCCGTCGGTCGGCGCCTTTATGTGGCAGGTCATCACCGCGCTCATCAACGGCAACGCCGCCGAAAAGCTCGGCGACAATATGCTGGTCTCGGTTGGACTCATCGTCGCCGGCATCATGCTCTCTGCGGCAAGTGCCGTCATCCTGATCATCTTTGGCCTGGACCTTATCAAAAACCAGCGCCGCAACGCCGCCCGCCTGTCCTACATCCTTATTGCATTCACCGTCGTCGAGCTTTTGGTCGACGTGATGCTCCAGGGCATCGGGCCCTTCCTGCTGCGTCCCGCGATCCAGCTCGGCATCCTCGTTGCACTTTCGGCAACCGTCGACCCCACGCTGCGCCAGGAGCGCGAACTGCAGCGCCGCCTGCAGGAGATGCTCGACCGTGACGCCGCGGCGGAGGGCATGCTCGGCCGCGATGAAACCGGCGAGGGCTACATCAAGCTCAACTACTTCAACCTGTTCTGGGTATTCTTCGTCTGCTGCGTGCTCGGCCTGATCGCCGAGGACATCTGGCATATGACAGTCGACGACCCGGGCGTCTACCAGAACCGCGCCGGCATGCTGTTTGGTCCCTTCAGCCCCATCTATGGCTTTGGCGCCGTACTCATGACCATGGTGCTCAACCGCTTCTATAAAAAGAACCCCATCATCATTTTCCTGGTAAGCGCTGTGCTCGGCGCGAGCTTTGAGGTGTTCGTGGGCTGGTTTATGCAGACCTCATTTGGCGTGGTCTCGTGGAGCTACTCGCACATGAAGCTGTTCGGCATGCCCGACCCACTCGCCGTCCTTACGGGCGGACGCACCTGCACGGGCTTTGCCTGCCTGTGGGGCCTGGGTGGCCTTATCTGGATCAAGCTGCTGTTGCCGAGGCTGCTCAAGCTCATCAACATGATTCCGTGGAAGAGTCGCTACTCGGCTACCGTCATCTTTACCGTCATTATGCTGGTCGACGGCGTCATGACGCTGCAGTCGCTCGACTACTGGTACCAGCGCGTCAACGGCACGGAGCCGGATATTCCCGTCGCGCAGTTCTACGGCAAGTATTTCGATAACGACTACATGGAGAACCGCTTCCAGAGCATGACCATGAGTCCCAAGGATGCGACGCGCGTGTAGCGCCCACCGCGCCCAAAACACAAAATGCCCGCCGGTATCACACGTACCGGCGGGCATTTTTATAAACGAGCCTTCTATCGACGCAAGCCTCTACGCCTCGCGCTCGACCTCGCTCACACACTCATTTTTGATGGTACCGACGAGCGCCTGCAGCGCATCGACCACATGCGGGCGAATGTCCCCGCCAATGAGCACGAGCATGATGTCGTCGCCCACGGCGAGCTCGCCACTCGCCAACCACACGCGCACGTAACCGATACCCGGCATCGCGTGCGTTGCCTCGATAGCGGCCTGCACCTTTTCGGCATCGAAGCCAAACGCCATGCCGCCCACCTTATGTCCAGGCGCCACACCATCGGTCTCGACCCCACGCACCTCGGCCTTGGGCGTCGCGCGCACCACGCCGTTGTGTGTCAGGTACATCCCACAATCAGCCGCCGAAACATCGGCCTTGGCTTCGCGCAGCCAAGCATCAACCGAAGGCATCGATTTGCCATTCTCAAACATCATTTCTCCTTTTGATTTCCAGGGCAGTCTTTTTGGGACGGGGCTCCCGGACACTTTATTCCTCGACCGGCGTGAGCGCCATGACGGCGCGTGTGTTGCTCAGCGACAGCGAGCGACAGGTCACAAGCGTTACGACCTTGGTTGCCGAAGCGGCACGGTCGGTGGCATCGCTCGCCACGGCAGAGGCACCGTCGAGCATCTCGGACAGGTAATTCTTCAGTCCGTCATCGCCCTCAAAGTTGGGCGTGCGCGCCTTGGCATACGTGTCCTCGACCACCTTGGTCGCCAGCGGGCGCAACTTATACGTCGCATCGCACGTGATGTAGTACACGTATTCCATGCTGTCGAACGTCGCCTGATCGGTCGTACGCGAAATCACGTTGAACATCGAACCGTCGTTCATGTGATGGCCGTAAATCGTGGTCTGCTGATCCACCATGCCCGGCGCGGTGTCGTCGCTATCCAAGAAGATGGCTCCCGAGGCATTGGCCGTACCGTCGAACAGCGTGTTGAGGTACTTGGAGTTGTTGTTGGTCTGCACCACGGGGTAGTTGATGTTGGTGCCGGGCGCGTAAATCCAACCCACAACCTCGGGATTTGTCTGGGCGAGCGCGTTGAAGTCGATAATCGGCACGCCGCTGGCGTCCTTGTCGCTCACATATTGCTTTTCGATTTTTTGATACGACTCGCTCGCCTGCTTGTAGCCAATCTGGGCATTAATAAAGATGGCGGCCGCAGCAACGATCAGGCCAATGCCAATGATGATGAGCAGAATGGGAATGACGGAGCGGCGCTTTTTGCGCAGCGGCTCGGTATAGCTCGATGGCGCGGTATGCGCCGAAGAGCGAGGTGACTTCTTGGCCGTACTGTATGACGAAGGGCGATAAGCAGCAGGTGTATCCTGACGGCGATGGGACGTCGGCGTTACGGAACGCGGCGCGCGCGGCTGCTGAGGAGAGGATGTCCGACCCTGCTGTGCCGCATGGGCAGCACCCGGCTTCGACGGATCGGGAATCTGAGAAGCCTTGAATCGTTTTCCCTGATAATCGGACATGGCTCTCCTTATACTGCGGTGAAACGGCGGAACGCCTAGGCGTCGGCCATCTCCTGCTTCATTTTCTCGATAACCTTGCGGTACTCGGGGTCGCAAGCACCCAGAATCTGCGTGGCATAGATGGCGGCGTTCTTGGCACCGTTGATGGCAACGCAGGCCACGGGCACGCCCGAAGGCATCTGCACCATCGACAGCAGCGAATCCATACCGCCCAGGTCACTCGTCTTCATAGGCACGCCGATAACCGGCAGCGGCGTAAAGGCAGCCACGACACCACCCAGGTGAGCGGCCTTGCCGGCGGCGGCGATAATCACTTTGATACCGCGATCGGCGGCAGTCGAAGCCCACTCGTGGACCTTCGCCGGCGTGCGGTGCGCGCTCGCGATCACGAGCTCATAGGGCACACCCAGTGCCTCGAGCTCGGCGGTGCAGCCTTCCATAACGCCCAGATCGGACTTGGAACCCATGATGATCCCGACAACCGGCTTTTGATCTGCCATAAACAAAGACCTCCTGTTGAGAGCGGTGACGCGGCGAATCCGCGACCCTTAACTGCAAATAATTCAAGTATAGCCGCCGATGCTGATGTGTTCGGCGGGAGACGGAACGCTTTGCGAGATTAAGGCCGAAGGGTCGGAGCTTTCCGCCTACATTCAAAAAGCGTGCCCACCGTCCTTGGGTGGGACGGCGGGCACGCTTGCTTAGCTGTTGCTGGGGCTACTTAGCCTTGCTGCGACGATGGAAGAAAGCGCCGATCGCGGCGATGATGGCGCCAAGACCACCGACGGTCGCGACGGTCGCCGCCGTCTGGTCTCCGGTATTGGGAATCGCCGAACCGTTCTTCTTGCTGCCCTGGGCCTTGTCGCCTGCGGGCTTGCCCGCCTGGTTGCCGCCGTTCGAGCCATTGCCGGAACCCTGGTTGCCCGAGCCGCCCTGATTGCCGGAATCGGCATCCTTGAGGCTCTCAATAGCCAGCTTGAGCTGGTCATAGGCCGCCTGGAGCTGGGTGTCGGAAGCATTCTCAGCACCCAAGACGTCCTCGGCGTAGGTAATGGCATCCGTCAGGGCCTTGACAGACTCGGCCGTCTTGCCCCTAGTGTCAGTCTCCTTCGCCTGCTTGACCAGGGCCTTGAGCTGCTTCTTAGTCGGTTTCTCGACCGGGGCCACCGGGGTCTTCTCGAGCGCGCCGCGGGCGCTCTCGAGCTCCCTGAGCGCCTGGTCGACCTCGTCCTGCGTGGCTTTCTCGTCGCTCAAGATGGCGCGGGCGGTCGCCAGGGCGTTCTCGAGCGCCGTCCAGGAGGCCTCGGTGTAGTCACCGGCCTTGAGGTCGCCGGCAGCAACCTCGGCATCAACCTTTTCGATCGCGGTAGCGAGATCATCCTTCGCCACCGGATCGGGGACGGCCGTACCGTAGAACTTGAGCTCCGCCATGCTGCAGTAGGCATCAACGTTGCCACCGCCGGCGTGAATCACCTTGACGGTCACGTAGCGACCGCGCGCGGCGCCAAAGCTCATCTGTTTCCAGTCGCCACGGTCGGTGAGCACGCGGCCGTCATTGTCGAAGGCGAACGTACCCATCGACGCGGCGGTGCCCATCTCATAACCGTCGGCAGTGTCGGAGACCAGTATCTCGGCCTCGAAGATATCGCCGTTAGTGCCGCCGTCCTGGCGCGGCAGGAATGTAACGTCGGTGAGATCGTAGTCGCGGCCCAGGTCGACACTCAGATACTGGGGCATACCGGTCCCATGGGCCCAGTCGCTGTGCCAAAGCGTCCGCTCGTCGCCGTCGAGAGCGTTGACGGCGTTGCTGCCCTCGTAGTCGGCCTCACTCGAGAAGCCGGCCACCTTGACGTTCTTGCGGTTCTCGGGCGTGTTGATAAGAATCTTCTCATCGACAGGGCGCATCTTGAGGCCGTCGATTGCCTTCTCGATCTTGGCTGTGGCGTCTGCGACATCCTTCTTGCTATAGCTGCCTTGGCCGCCGTCGAGGAGCTTCTGAGCCGCCTCGACCGCAGCGGTGAGAGCTGCATAGGAATCCTTAGTGTAGACGGATTCGCTGTAGCCCGCGGCCTCGGAAAGCGCTGCCACGAGCGCAGAGGTATCGACACCAGCCTTGACTTCGACCTCATAGGATGCGGTCTTGGAGGGGTCGAGTACCGACGCCACCGTGATCTTTGCCTTGCCGGCCTTGTTGGCACGCAGGTAGTAGCTCACGCTATCGCCAGCCTGAACAGCGGAGACGCTTACCACAGAGGGGTCGGAGCTCTCGACCGTCACATAGGGGTAGCCGGCGCTCTCAGGCGTGGCCTTGGCGTCGACGAGCGTAACGTCGCCTTCAAAGAACTCGGTCTGGTTCTTGCCTAGCTCGACACCCTCGATGGCCTCGACACCCTGCGTGTAGTTGAAGTTGACCTCACGCAGTGTGAGCATCTGGTCACCCGATGCCTCAAGCGGCGTGACCTCGACCTTGGTCGCCTTCTTGCCCTTGTTCTCGGCAGAGAGGCCAAAAGCGTAGCGAGCCCGGAAGGAATCGTACTCCCCGCCCGCGAACTCTTGGGTCGAGCCATCCTCGAACGTCACGACAGCCTTGATCTTCTGCACGGTTCCGTTGCCACCGTTGCGGTTAACGACCTCGACACTATCGAGTTTCGAAGGCGTCTTAAATGCGAATGTCATCGTGGTGGGAAGCTTCACGTAACTCGGAAGCTTACCCTCGCTGTCCCAGTTGCCGCTCCAGTTCCATAGGAACTCAAAGCCGTTGTCGCCCTCGTTATTATCGAACAGCGCGTTATAGCTCTTCTGCTGGATAAGTTTCTCGACGTTGGTCCCGTCGTCGGTCGTGAGCTCATCGTTGGTCATCGTGATGTTGAAGGCATCCTGACCGTACTCGGCGACCGTTGGCTGAGGAACATCCGGCATCGTCACCGTGCCGTCGCTCGCAAACTCAAGTGCGTCGCATGCCGGACCGATGAGCCAAGATGTCGAGGGCAGTTCGACCTTGCCGGCGGTCTTGGCCTTGAGCTTGAAACTCGCCACCGCGCCGGTACCGTTGTAGAGCTTGCCATCGCCGCGGTTGGCAAAGGCGAGATTGATAGTCTGCGTTCTGTCCGCGAACTGGACCTTCTCGCGAGACAGGTTCTCCATGCCGGCAGTCGAGCCGTCCTGCGCGATGCTCTCGGACACAAACTCGAACTGGTCGCTCTTGAAGTTGACGAGAGCGCCCAGGGCGTTGACGTTCTTGGCGTCGGCCGCATAGACATCAACGGTGATCTCATCACCGGCCTCGACCTCGGTCTTGCTCGGAATCACCGCGAGCGAACCTGCGACCTTGCCCTTTTGTTTAGTGCCGCCGTCAAGACCCGCCATGGTGAACGAGTAATCGTAGACGTCGTAAACGCCGTTATCGTTGAGGTCGGCGAAGTGGTCGCGGATCTGCGAACCGAACGTCGGGGTATCGGGCTCGCGGTTCTCGAGGCCCAGATAGTTCTTCATGTTGGAGTAGTCTCCGTCGGAGATCGTGGCCTTGTTGAGGTTGGAGCCCACGGCGAAGCCATCCGTGCCGTCGGTCTTGTAGATGGCAATCTCGGACGCGGAGAAGAAATTGCCGACCGAGGCGAGCGGTGTCATGCGCACGTAACGGGCGGCCACGGTGCCGTCAAACGCTACCGTCTTACAATCAGCGGAACGTGCCCAATCGACCTCCTGGCTCGTCCAGTGGACGCCATCGAGACTCGTCTCAACACGCATCTTGGTCACAGTGCCGTTGCCGGCGTCATCGCGCGGATAGTACTCGAGCTTATCGAGCTTGTAAGCGCGTCCATAGTCAACGGTAAGCGCCTTGCCCAGATCGTTGCCACCGGAGTGGAAACCGCCGTCGCCCGACTGGAACTCATGGTCGAAGGCAAGCTCGGCCTTATGGCTGCCGTAAAGTGAGCCCTCCCAGGTGATTTCCTCGGCGTCGGGGACGTTCCGCCACGGATCGAGTGCGGAGTTCGCCTCGAGCACATCGCTCCAGGCGGAGTAACCCTCGGCGTTGCGCGAACGAATCTGGTAGGTGTGCTTGCTATTGTAGGCGAGGTCGGTGTGCGTGAACTCGGCCGCATCACCCACGGCAAACACGGTGCCGTCGACCTTAAGGTCGTAGGAGGTAGCACCATCGACCTTTCCCCAGGTGAGCTTTATGCTCGTTGGGGTCGTGACGTCCTCGGGGGCAGCAAGGTTCGTGGGTGCGGAGAGGTTCTCGTTGAGGCGATCGGCTGTGAGCGTGGCGTCGGCATTCACGAAACCGCCCAGCTCAAGCGTCTGCGCCGCTGCAGCAACATCGGTCTTCGCGAACTTGACGTAGACCTTGGGGTTCGTGGTGATCTTGGTGTTGTTAAAGCTCTCGCCCTGCTCGGCCTCGGTGCCGTCCGCATCGCTGCCGTAGTGGTTGAGGTTGGGGGTCTCGCTGTAGAAGTAGACCGCCTGGCCGGCCTCGGGGGTCGCGGCGTCAAAGGTCTCCTGCGAGTCGACCTCAACCACGTTGAGTGCGGATCCGCCGTTCTTGGCGACAACGCTCGTGGGCTTGGCGGACACATTGGCCACGAAGGTCGTGGTGCGGTTGGAGTCGTAGCCGTTGTAGCCGCCCTTCGAGGCCTCGGCAGTAAAGGTCGCGGTACCGCCTGCGGCCTTGGAGCTGTAGACGGTGCTCACATGCTCACCGTAGGAGATATTGTCGATCGTGCCGTAGGAATCGTCCTCAGTCGTGTTGTTTTCGATGGAGGAGCCGTCGTCCTCGTACTGCGTAAAGGTGCCGTCGCCCTCGGTGGCGAAGAACTCGACGATACGCTGACTGCGGTCGGTACCCTTGGTGTTGGTGTCGCTCACTGCCTCGGGGTTGTTGTTCTCGGCGTACATCGGCACGATAGCGTTGGCCTTCACAAACAGCGGCAGCTTCCAAAGCGGAGCCTCGTAGTTGTTGAGAACCTGGCCGCCGCGATACTGCTTACCCGAGAAGTAATCGATCCAGATGGTGGGATTCTCGTCGGTGCCGTAGTTGGGGAGGTAAATCCCATTGCGAATGTCGTTGCCGTTCTCGTCTGCCTGGGTATCCTGATACACCGGTGCCACTAGGAAGTTCTCACCGAACATATACTGGTACTGCGTCGAAGTGCTTGCGGCGTACTCGGAGTTGTCGGAAAGCAGCATGGCGCGGATCATGGGCAGGCCGGCATCGCCGTTACCCGTGTCGATGTTGGCCGCCGAGGCCGCGCTCGTGTAGATATAGGGCATGAGCTGCGCCTTGAGCTTGAGGTAGAAGCGCGAGATGCCTGTGTAGGGATCGCCGTGCGTCATGGGCGATTTACGGTAGGTGCCCCAACCGTCCATGTCAAGCATAGAGGGCGTGAACGTCTTCCACTGGTAGTCACGCGCAGAGATGATGGGGTCGCCGCCAAAGATGCCATCCATGTCGGAGCCGATGTTGGGGTTGCCCGAAAGACTCTGACCGATATACGTGGGGATATGGAAGCGAATGTACTCCCAGTTACCGCCATACTGGTCGCCGGTCCAAATGCCACCAAAGCGCTGCGTGCCGGCCCAACCATCGAGCGTGATGATGTTGGGGCGCTTGTTAGCGCCGGTCGTCACCGTGTCATAAGCTGTCTTGATGCCATTAAGACCAAAGGAGTAGCCAGATCCAACCCAGGCAACGTCGGTCTTAAGGGTAGAGATGCCTCCCGTCTTGACCTCGGCGTCGAAGTCGCGAAGCAGGTGCCACGGGGTCTCGGAGTTGCTGTCGGGCTCAAGGTTGGACTGGGTCCACAAGCCCGTGCTCACACCCTTGGAGTTGGCATACTCGGTGAACTTCTTAAGGTTGTCGACATTGGCACGCACAGCGTTAAGACGGTCGGCCGAGCTCGTTCCGTCGGAGTTGACGCCGCCGGTCTTGTAGTAACCGTTCTGGCCATAGCCGGCGCCGTAGCCGTCGTTCGGCAGGAACCAACCGAGCGGCATGTCGTTGTCCTCGTAGTCATCGATAACCTGCCGAGCAGAGAACTGGCGGTCGAAATCGGTCGCTTTCATGTTCTCGGTATCAACCGAAGGGCCCTCACCGTTGAGCGTCTCGGCCGCAAGTGTGCCGTCGAGCTTGTAGCCCGTCGACATGCCAGACTCGTACTTAACGTCGCCCTTCTCGCTCGAGGACTTGCTGCCCTTGGTCTCCCACTTCTTTTGACCCGAGGTCGTTGACCAGCCATCACGGTTATAGGCATTAAGATGACCAAGGTAGAACCCGTACTCGGGCAGCAGTACCGGGTTACCGGTCACCTTGTAGTAGTCCTGCAGCATCTCGGTTGCCACGTTCGAAGCGCCCTCGTTGGTCGCCACGAAGTAGTAGGCATCAAACTCATTCTCGCTGTGCAAAGTCGTGACCGTCGATGAGTCCGTGGAACCGAAGTCGTAGGAACCCTCTGCAAACGTGTTTCGGAGTACGCCGTAGCCGTCACTCGTCCAATAAAACGGGTTGGGCGAGGCAACGCCGCCATCAGTCCAGTTGTTCGTGTTGGAGATGGCGATGGTCTGGTTGGTGTGCAGGAAGCGTCCGTTCTGGGTGCCGCCGCCAAAGAAGTTCTCGGACTTCTCCTTGGCGAGCGTCTGGACGGTACCCTTCTTATCAAGGTCGAGGGACGCGGACTCGGAAACCACGACACGGTCGCCTGACTTGATACTCATCTTGCCAGTCGCCTTGTCCAGGATCACGGTCGCCTTTCCGCCGGTGATCTCGATAGTGTCGCCCTTGTCGGCAACCGTCGCGCTCGGCTTGCTGTAGGTGTCCGAGGTATCGGGCTGAGCCTGGATTTTAGCCGTGTGGGACTTACTGCGCGGTGTGGCGTAATCGGAAAACTCACCCTTGGGGTCGACGTTATAACGGAAAATACCGTCCTCGAGGAACGTAATACGGCCCTTGATGCCGTCAGCGAAATCGATGTCGACGACATTCGAGGCAGACTGGGACACGGTCGCTGAGTCGACGCCCTTGAGTGGCGTGGCAATCGCCTGCTGGGGATTGGCAAACACGAGCGTCGCTGCAGTGGCAACGAGGACCGCGCTTCCCTTCACCCACCGTTTCGTAAAAATGGAATTCCTGCGCACCTGGGCTCCTTTCTTCCGACATGCCGAGGACGCCCCCCCGGCAGCATGGGAAAACGTATCAAACGGGGATGTTCGGTACATTCCGCACAATGGGGCCACCCGTTACCAAGGGGCCAACTGGTAGTAACCAGATAGCCACCTACTAGGTCATATCAATATATGGGAGCACTTGCGCAACCAAGTTCGGAAGTCCACCAACGGCAGTAAAATGAGCGTCAACGGCAAGGTAGGCTTAATAAGCCATACCAATTGGTTCTTCAGTCAAATACCAATCTAGCAAAAATGTACTGTTTATCTGGTATTACACAGACCATACCTTTCCCTCGGGAACTGGGCTTCGCGAAGTTTCCCGAGGGAAAGGCTCAGCCGCCACCCTGCGACCTGCCGGGGGTTTCCATGGCGTACGTTGGCTGATTTGGTTTGGATAAAAAGGTTGGCGGAGAGTGATGGGCAGTTAGTTCAGATACGTATAATTTGGCCGTGGCCTTGGGCACGAAACTGCCGCTTGGAAGCCGGCGCGGACCCAGTATTGGGCCGTTCCCAGCTTGACAGAGCGTCTTTATCGATTCAGATTGCCAAAAATAGGCTGAATGAGTCCAAATCGATCTTCTCCTACTCTCTAGAAAACACGAATTTGAACTAACTGTCCAGAGGCGTCCTCGACTAACAGTAAAAAGGCCTCCATACAAAGAGTGGGCCCTGCCGCTCGAACGAACGGCAGGGCCCACACTCACTTTCTTTTTCAGCCCTAGTCATCGCGCAAAGCCCCTTCGGCAGCACACGGTGCAGCCAAGTCACCGCAGGCCGGGGCGGGAGGCGGTCCTTTCTCTCGGAAAACTTCGCGAAGCCCAGTTTCCGAGAGAAAGTGTCCGGCTGCCGCCCCGGCCGGCCAGGTCAACTACACCGTGTGCTGCGGCAGGTCCTGCAGGGCGATGACGTCCATGCCCATGTCATTGGCGCTGCCATGACCCTGCTGGTCCTCGCGCACGGCCTCGATGGCACTCACGTACGTGTTGGCGGCAGACATCGCCGTCACGCAGGTCACACCGCGACGCACGGCCTCGGTACGTAGCAGGTAGCCATCGCCACGCGAGCCCGGACCGTACGGCGTATTGATGATCACCGCGATCTTGCCATCGGCGATCAGGTCACCGATGTTGGGACGCTCGCCGTCGTGCGGACCGCTAATCTTCTCCACGACTTCGCACGTCACGTTGCCTCCGCGCAGCACGCGCGCCGTACCCTCGGTAGAGCAAATGTCAAAGCCCAGGTAGCGCAGGATGCGGGCGACCGAAAGGATATGGCGCTTGTCGCGGTCGCACACACTGATGAACACCTTGCCGCTGCTCGGGTCGGGCAGCTTGTAGTCGATCGCCAGCTGCGTCTTGGCGTATGCCTCGGGATAGCTCTTGGCGATACCCATGACCTCGCCCGTCGACTTCATCTCGGGTCCCAGGATAACGTCGGCTCCCGGGAAACGGCCCCAGGGCATAACGGCTTCCTTCATGCAGAACCAGTCCAGCTGACGCTCGTCGCTCGGCAGGCCCAGGCTCGCGATGGAATCGCCCGCCATGATACGCGCCGCGCACTTGGCCAGCGGCACGCCGGTGGCCTTGGAGATAAACGGCACGGTACGGCTGGCACGCGGGTTGGCCTCGATCACGTAGACGGTCTCGCCCTTAATGGCGTACTGCACGTTGACCAGGCCGCGGACTCCCAGCGCCATCGCGATGCGGCGCGTAGTCTCGCGGAGCTTCGCCTGCAGGCTCTCGCTAAAGCTAAACGGCGGAATGCACGTCGCGGAGTCGCCGGAGTGAATACCGGCCTCCTCGATATGCTCCAGGATACCGCCGATGTAGACCTCCTCGCCGTCGCACAGGGCGTCGACATCGGACTCGATCGCACCCTCCAAGAAGCGATCCAGATACACCGGGTAGTCGGGGCTAATGCGTGCAGCCTCGGTCATGTAATCGCGCAGATGCTCGGCATCGTAGGCGATCATCATGCCGCGGCCGCCCAGCACATAGCTCGGACGTACCAGCAGCGGGTAGCCAATGTGTGCGGCAACGGCCTCGGCCTCCTCAAACGAGGTGGCCTGGCCCGCCGGCGGGTACATGATGCCTAACTTGTCGAGCAGAGCGGCGAAGCGCTCGCGGTCCTCGGCAAAGTCGATGGCATCGGGCTTGGTGCCCATGATGTTCACGCCGCTCTCCTCGAGCATGCGCGCCAGCTTAAGCGGAGTCTGGCCGCCGAGCGTCACCACGACGCCGTCGGGGCGCTCAACATCGATAACGTCCATGACGTCCTCGTAGGTGAGCGGCTCAAAGTACAGGCGGTCGGACGTGTCATAGTCGGTCGAGACGGTCTCGGGATTGCAGTTGACCATGATGGTCTCAAAGCCGCGGGCCGCCAGCGCGTAGCTCGCGTGCACGCAACAGTAATCGAACTCGATACCCTGGCCAATGCGGTTGGGACCGGCGCCCAGGATCATCGCCTTGGGCTTGTCCGCCGGCGTGGTCTCGTCGGGAGCCACGCACTTCTTGGCGAGCGGGCTTGTGCGGTAGATGTTCTCGTACGTCTTGTAGTGGTACTCCGTGGCGCTCGAGAACTCCGCAGCGCAGGTATCGACCGTCTTCATGCTGGGAACCACGCCCAGGCCCTTGCGGTAGGCGCGCACAAAGCGCTCGTCCGAGCCGGTCAGCGCGGCGATCTCGGCGTCGCTCGTGCCATACTGCTTGAGCAGGCGCATCGCGTCGGCGTCGATATCCTCCACACGCAGGCCGCGGATGCTCTCCTGAACCTGCACCATATCGTTGATGCGATTGAGATACCACGGATCGATACCGCAAATGGCGTGGATGCGCGCAACATCCCAGCCGCGGCGCAGGGCCTCGACCACAAAGAAGATGCGGTGCTCGGTCGGGGTACCCACGGCCTGAGCAAGCTCGTCGTCGCTCAGCTTATCGGCACCTTCCTTGCCGCCGGCGCAAATGCCCTGGTGGCCGTCCTCCAGCGAGCGCATAGCCTTGCCAAAGGCCTCCTCAAAGGTGCGGCCGATCGCCATGATCTCGCCCACGGCCTTCATGCGCGTGGTGAGCGTGGGGTCGGTACCCTTGAACTTCTCGAAGGCAAAGCGCGGCACCTTGACCACACAGTAGTCGATCGTGGGCTCAAAGCAGGCGGGCGTAGCCTTGGTGATGTCGTTGACGATCTCGTCGAGCGTATAGCCCACGGCCAGACGCGCGGCGGCCTTGGCGATGGGGAAGCCCGTGGCCTTGGAGGCCAGCGCGGACGAGCGGCTCACGCGCGGGTTCATCTCGATGACGATCAGGCGGCCGGTGTTGGGGTTCACGGCAAACTGCACGTTGGAGCCACCGGTCTCGACGCCGATCTTCTCAAGAATGGCGAGCGAGGCCACGCGCATGCGCTGATACTCAAGGTCGGAGAGCGTCTGCGCCGGCGCCACGGTGATGGAGTCGCCGGTATGCACGCCCATGGGGTCGAGGTTCTCGATGGAGCACACGATGATGCCGTTGCCGGCGTGGTCACGCATGACCTCCATCTCGTACTCTTTCCAGCCCTCGATGGACTCCTCGACCAGCACCTCGTGGGCGGGCGAGAGCTCCAGGCCCTGGCTCACGATGGAGACGAGCTCCTCGTGGGTGTGAGCGATGCCGCCGCCGGCGCCGCCGAGGGTAAAGCTCGGGCGCAGTACACAGGGATAGCCCACGCGCTCGGCGATAGCCTCGGCGTCGGCCACGCTGTAGGCATAGCCCGAGCGCGCGACCTCCAGGCCAATCTCGGCCATGGCCTCGTTAAAGAGCTTGCGGTCCTCGCCGCGCTCGATAGCGGCAAGGTCGCAGCCGATCATCTCGACGCCGTACTTGTCGAGCGTACCGTCCTTTGCCAGCTCGACGGCGGCGTTCAGACCGGTCTGGCCGCCCAGCGTGGGCAGCAGCGCGTCCGGGCGCTCTTTCTTGATTACGCGCTCGATAAACTCGGCGGTGATGGGCTCGACATAGGTGCGGTCGGCAAGACCCGGGTCGGTCATGATGGTCGCCGGGTTGGAGTTGACCAGGATGACCTCAAAGCCATCCTCCTTGAGCACCTTGCAGGCCTGGGCGCCGGAGTAGTCAAACTCACAGGCCTGGCCAATAACGATGGGGCCCGAACCAATAACGAGGATGCGCTTGATGTCAGTACGTTTCGGCATGTTTAAAACCTCCTAGAGAGGCTGACTCAATGTTTTGGAAAAGTCAGCGAGGGTGCAGCTGGTGCATCAGGTTGCCGTGATGTGAGGGCGCGCTGGGCTTATGCCCGCGCGTCCGAAGCAGAACGGCAAGATGATGTGCCAGATGCAGCCGCAGCGTCGACCGGTCCGCCGTTCGGTAGAACGGCGGAACCATCGTCGGCAAAGTTCCATCCGGCAAGGCGGTCCTTCGCGGTGTCGATGTCCAGGTAGTTCTCCTCGCCGTCCATGAGTCGCGTAAAGGCGGTAAAGAGATAGTGGGCATCGGTGGGGCCAGGCGAGGCCTCGGGGTGGTACTGGACCGAGAAGCACGGGGCGTCGAGCAGCTGGATGCCCTCGGCGGTGCCGTCGTTGAGGTTCACATGTGTCAGGCGAATGCGGCCGAAGCGCTCGTTCATCACGACTGGCGCGATTCCGCGGCGCACCCAGACGCTCAGATCTCCATCGGCCGCATGCTCGGTCTCGCCGCCGGAAAGTTCCGGGATCAGTTTGCCCAGACTGGGGAACAGCAGGCCAAAGCCGTGGTTTTGCGCGGTAATCTCCACGCGACGGCTCACCAGGTTCATAACCGGCTGGTTACCGCCACGGTGACCGAATTTAAGCTTTTCCATTTGGGCGCCACACGCCAAGCTGATCATCTGGTGACCAAGGCAAATGCCAAAGACCGGCACCTTGCCGATCAGCTGCTGCACCTGCTCGTAGGTCTCCACCACGGCATCGGGGTCGCCGGGGCCGTTGGATAAAAAGACGCCGTCGGGATTCATGTCGAGCACCTCACTCGCGGGCGTATCCCACGGCACGACAGTAAGGTCGCAGCCGGCACGGACGAGGCCCTCCAGAATGCCGCGCTTGACGCCGCAGTCGTAGGCGGCCACTTTGTGGCGGGCAGGAGCGGCAGGGGCAAGCGCAAAGTCATGCGTAGCGGGCAGGTCGGCAGCTGCAAATTCGTGAGGCGCGGGGCAACTCACGGTCTTGACCAGATTCTCGCCCACCAGCGTCGGCGCTGCGGCCAGACGCTCGGCAAGCTCGTCGATGTCGAAGATCTCGGTCGAGATAATGCCCATCTTGGAGCCGTTGTCGCGCAGGTGGCGCACAAGAGCGCGGGTGTCGACGCCCTCGATAGCGACGATGCCGTGGGCACGCAGGTATTCCGGCACGCTGACGGCCGAGCGCCAGTTAGAAGGCGTGGCGCACATGTCGCGCACGATCATGCCGCGCATAGCGGGAGCGCTCGCAGGGCGCACGGCATCGCCGGGGAAGGCTGACTGGACGTCGGTCTCGTCGATGCCGTAGTTGCCGATCTGCGGATAGGTCATGGTGACAATTTGGCCGGCATAGCTCGGGTCGGTCATGACCTCAAAGTAGCCCTCGAGGGAGGTGTTGAAGCAGACCTCGCCGGTCGCGGTACCCTCGGCACCGCATGCACGTCCATAAAAAATGGTCCCATCCTCAAGATACAGGATGCAGGGACCGCAGGTGCCCTTGCTGGTTTTGGCCAGCATGCGCTGGCAAAGCTCGCTGGGCGCGAAGGTGCGGGCGACAGCGCCCGCGGTATGGTTGTTCGCCATAGTTCTCCTTCCCGGTCTCACAGGACCGGCTTAAAGGTGTGTAGTTAGGCCTCGCGGTATTCTAACCGCAAGCATCACTTATGGCGTTAATTACATAGAATTGTTTACAAAATGATAATTATGATTTCCCATGCATAATGATTCACAACCGCCACTAGGTAGTCTTTTTGGGACGGGGCTATTTTAGCTGCCTCGGCTGCTAGCGCTAGCGTTTTGCCTGATTGACGGCCGAGGTAGCTAAAAAAGCCCCGTCCCAAAAAGACTACCCAAAAAATCATCCCGCGTGGGCTTGTGGCTCACGCAGGATGATGGCCTCTTACTTTTTCTTGTCCTGTTCCAGCAGATCGGACGGTGAGCGATCGGGCTTGCCGCCGCGGAAAATCTCGCGACCATGCAGACGATGTTCCAGGTCACGTTCGGCCTTTTCCTCGTCAATCTTGGTCTGGCTCACCACCGGGTCCTCAATCAACGACGACACCGAGTTCACCTGCTTCTGAATGCGCTCGGCGATGGTGTCATCCATACTCACGATGCGCATCTTCCAGTCGATATTCGTGGCGTTGGATGAGCTCTTGGTCCACACGAACGTCAGAATGGCGCTCTGGTGGCCCTGGGCGGGAAACATGCCAAAGAAGGAATCGTGCTGAATGTTGCTATCCTCATCGATATAGGCGTGAACGTTATACACCACGCGGTCAATCTTATCGTTGAGCAGCGCGTTGGTCGCAAGTGCCGCGGCCTGAATCTGCCCGTTGGACAGCAGCTCGAGCTCGTTGGCAGACGATGTGTCCAACACCGTTACCTCGACCGTGCCCGTACGCTCATCGGCTTCATCGACGGTAAAGTCGAGCGGGAACTGCGTAAAGCCGTTGCCCCACTCAAGGCCGCCCTTCAGCGCCGTCGAAACGGTATCGACCGAAACGCTCTCGGACAGATTGGCAGTGTTCAGGCGACGCATCACGCCGTAGCCAATCTGCATGCCCACGATCAGCACCAAAATACCAATGACCACGGCCATCGCGGTCTTCGTAATGGTATGACTCACCTGCGAACCCGAAGGATCGTCCTCGGACAGCGGGTCGATATGTTTTGCCTGGCTCGCGCGGTCCTCGCTGCGCAGCAGCGCTAGCGCCGCTTTGTCACCGCGCTTGGCCGCAGCCTCCTTCTCACGCATGCGCTCGGTTCGCTTTTTGGCAAGCGTGGGATCCAAGACGCCGGATGCATCGATTTCGGAGAATAACTCCGTCACTTCTTCCGGAGTCAAAGGGTTCTTGTCAGCCATAAACTTCCTGTCATATCAATCAGTCGAGCTCGTGCGCACGCGCACCTTCGAACTGCATTCGATAGTAACGGGCATAGGTGCCGCCACGGGCGAGAAGCTCCTCGTGCGTGCCACGTTCCACAACGCGACCATGCTCAACGGTCGCAATCTCGTCAGCATGCTTAATGGTCGAGAGACGGTGGGCGATGATAATCGTGGTGCGGCCGCGCGCCAGCTCTTCGAGTGACTCCCGCACCGCCTCCTCGCTCTCGTTATCCAAAGCACTCGTCGCCTCGTCCAAGATCAGGATCTTGGGGTTCTTGAGAAACACACGCGCGATGGCGACGCGCTGCTTCTGTCCGCCCGAAAGACGGCTGCCGCGCTCGCCCACCACGGTGTCGTAGCCCTGCGGCAGCGACTCGATAAAGGCATCGATGTTGGCGCGGCGAGCGGCTTCGGCGATCTCTTCTGCCGTAGCGCCCGGCTTGCCGTAGGCGATGTTCTCGCCGATTGTTCCGTCAAACAGATAGACATCCTGCTGCACCAGGCCGATGGCACGACGCAGACTCTGCTGCGTCACGTCGCGCACGTCCTGACCGTCGATGCTAATGGATCCGGCAGCCACGTCATAAAAGCGCGGTAGCAGCGAACAGGTCGTGGACTTGCCACCGCCCGAAGGACCAACCAAAGCGATGGTCTGCCCAGGCTTGATGGACAGGTCCATATGGTCGATAACGGGACGCTCGTCGGCATCGCCCTCGCCCAGCTCAACATCCTCGTAGTTAAAGCACACGTCGTGATACTCTACGGCGCCGGCAGTCACCTGCAGATCCGTAGCGCCCGGCTTGTCCTGGATATCCGGCGCGGTCGAGAGCACCTCGTCCATACGCTTAAAGCCGGCGATAGCCTTCTGATACATCTCGGCCGAATTGACGAGTGTCTCGAGCGGCGTGCAGAACAGCGAAATGTAGAGCGCAAACGTCGCCATATCAACCGCCTGCAGCTCGCCCTGAGCCACCAGCCAACCGCCGAGCAGCACCACGATCACGTAGAGCACGCCCGAGAGCAGGCCATACGTCGCGGTATAGACGCCCATGGCGTGGTACATGTTCTCTTTGGACGAAAGGTAGCGATTGTTAGAGGCACGGAACTTGGCGCGCTCGGTCTCCTCGTTGGCAAAGCTCTTGACTACGCGCATGCCCGCCAGCGAATCCTGCAGCTGCGCATTGATGCCGCTGATCTTTTTGCGGTTGTCGCTAAAAACCTCGCGCATGCGCATGTTCTGCCAAAACATGATGACCGCAAACACCGCCGTCACCACGGCCATGGCAAGCGCCAACACCGGGGCAATAGTAAAGAGGATCACAAACGAGCCGACGATCTCGATGCCGCAGATGATAATCCACTCGGGCACGTGATGCGCCGCCTCGCAGATATCGAACAGGTCGTTGACCACGCGGCTCATCATGTCGCCCGAGCTGTTGCGGTCGAAGTACGCAAAGCTAAAGCGCTCATACTGGTCGAACAGGTCCTCGCGCATCTTGGACTCCATACGCGCGCCCATCACGTGACCCCAATAGCTCACAAAGTAGCGGCAGGCACAGCGGACGGCATACATCAGCACCAAGCCCACCGCGATCATACCGAGCGCCCGCATAATGGCAGCCTGACCCTGGGTAAACAGCCCGCCGCACAGATTGCGCAGAATGATAGGAAACGCCAGGTCAATGGCAGCAAGCACCAGAGCACAAACAGTATCAGCAACAAAAAGCCCCATCTGGGGCTTGTAGTAAGAAAGAAACCTCTTAAACATGCAGTCCTCGGAGATAAAACAATAACGTAAGACCCTGGGGCAAAATAATCAGTAGTGTTTGCCCCAGGGTCGCCCTCGCTTTTAAAGCCCAGTTCCGCCCAGCCTGTGTGCGATGCTATCGCAGGCCAAAGCGCCCACGACGGTCTTGGCATCTTCGATCTTGCCGTCGAGTACGGCGTCGATCAGCTCGTGCAGCGGCACCAGGTCCACGTTGACAAACTCGTCATCGTCGGGGTTGGGCGCGTCGAACTCGAGCTTGGTGGCTAGGTAGATGTGAATGATCTCGTCGCAGAAGCCGCAGGTCGTGACAATTGACGTCAAAAAGCGAATGCGACCGGCCCTAAAGCCCGTCTCCTCGTGCAGTTCGCGCTTGGCGCAATCGAGCGGATCCTCGCCCGGGTCGAGCTTGCCGGCGGGAATCTCGACCGTCACGCGGTCGATGGCGGTGCGGTACTGACGCACCAGCACAATCTTGCCGCTCTCGGTCAGCGCCACAACGGCCGCCGCACCCGGATGGCGAATGATGTCGCGGGCGCTGCGGTGGCCGTTGGGCAGCTCAACCTCAAGACGGTGGACGTCGAGGATCTTGCCCTTCCAAGCGCACTCCTCCGAAAGAATCTTCTCGTGTAGCTCGGCATCGTGCGGGTCGTCATCGCCCAGCACCAGCACCGGCTCGTCAGCAACCTCGCCGCCAGGCTCGCCCTCGGCGTGCCCATACACGCGGCTGTCCTCCTCGACGATCTGCGCGTCCACGAGCTCTTCGTTCTTATCGTCCATCCGTCTCATTCCTCTCGGACTTTAGGCATCCCAGGCGTCGCGACCGCGCAGCGCGCGCAGGCCGATGTCGTGACGCAGGGTCTTGCCCTCAAAATCAATCTTCTCGCAGGCCTCGTAGGCAAGGTTGCGAGCATTCTCGAACGTGTCGCCCAGAGCGGTCACGGCGAGCACGCGGCCGCCGTTGGTCACGAGCTGGCCGTCCACCACGGCAGTACCCGCGTGGTACACGGTCACGTTCTCCATGGCCTCGGCATCGGCGATACCGGTGATGACCTTGCCCCTCTCGTAGCTGCCGGGATAGCCCGCACTCGTCAGGACAACGGCCACGGCCCACTCGTCACGCCAGTCGAGCTCAATCTGATCGAGCTCGCAGTTGGCGCAGGCGAGCATGACCTCGACCAGGTCGTTCTTAAGGCGCGGCAGCACGACCTGCGTCTCGGGGTCGCCAAAGCGGGCATTGAACTCCAGCACCTTGGGGCCGGCAGGCGTGAGCATAAAGCCGCCGTACAGGCAGCCGCGGTAGTCGATGCCCTCGGCAGCAAGCTCGGCAACGGTCTGCTCCATGACCGCCACCATGGTGGCGTGCTCCTCGTCGGTCACGATGGGCACCGGGCTGTAGACGCCCATGCCGCCGGTGTTGGGGCCCTTGTCGCCCTCGAGCGCGCGCTTGTGGTCCTGCGAGGTGGCCATGGGGCGTACGGTCTTGCCGTCGGTAAAGGCAAGCAGCGAGCACTCGGGGCCGGTCAGCATCTCCTCGATAACCACCGTGTTGCCGGCATCGCCAAAGGTGCCGCCAAAGCACTCGCGCACGGCCTCCTCGGCCTGCTCGAGCTCAGTCGCCACGATAACGCCCTTGCCTGCGGCCAGGCCGTCAGCCTTCACGACCAGTGGAGCGCCCTGCTCGCGCACATAGGCAAGAGCCGAAGCCTCGTCGGTAAACGAACCATAGGCTGCCGTCGGAATGCCCGCACGCTCCATGAGCTGCTTGGAGAACAGCTTGGAGCCCTCCATCTGGGCGCCCTCGGCACCCGGGCCAAAGCAGGGAATACCCGCCGCGCGCACGGCGTCGGCCACGCCCGCCACGAGCGGAGCCTCGGGGCCAATTACCACGAGTCCGCATCCGTGGCTCTGAGCAAACGCCGCCACGGCCGCAGGATCGCAGTCGTCGAGAACAACGTTCTCGCCGCAGCTCGCGGTGCCGCCGTTGCCCGGCGCGATGTAGAGCTTGCCGGCGCGCGGTGATGCTGCGAGCTTTGCTGCCAAAGCATGCTCGCGGCCGCCGCTGCCCAACAACAGGATGTCGATGGTTTGAGTGTCCGCCTTCAAGGGTGCCTCCTCTATGGATTAACGGCCCGCTCGGCGCGAGCCCTTTGCAAGCAAATATACCCCTCGGCCGCCCACTTGGGCTGCAAAGGGGTATGTCGCAATAACCAAATGGTCCCGATTACTTCCAGAATCGGTTGATGATCTGCTCGCGACCAGCGCCAACGCCAATGAACGTCACGCGGGTGTGTGCCAGATCCTCGATAAACGCCACGTAGTCCTGAGCCTCCTGCGGCAACTCGTCAAAACTGCGGCAACCGGTAATGTCGCACTTCCAGCCGGGGAGCTCCTCGTAGATGGGCTTGGCATGCTCAAAGCGCACCTGATGCTCGGGCACGCTCGTGTAGCGCTCGCCATCGACGTCGTAGGCCACGCACACCTTGATGGTGTCGAAGGCCGAAAGCACGTCGAGCTTGGTCAGGGCAATATCGGTGAGGCCGTTGACGCGCGAGGCGTAGTTGGCGATGGGGCCGTCGAACCAGCCGCAGCGACGACGGCGACCGGTAGTCACGCCGTACTCATAGCCCTCCTCGGTCAGCGTGTGACCGGCCTCGGACTCATAGGAAAGCTCGGTGGGCATGGGGCCCGAACCGACGCGGGTGATATAGGCCTTCGTGACGCCCAGCACGCGGTCGACGTTCTTCATGCCCACGCCGGAGCCGGTGATGGCGCCGCCGGCGGTGCAGTTGGAAGACGTCACGTACGGATAGGTGCCGTGGTCGATGTCGAGCAGCGTCGCCTGGGCGCCCTCAAACAGCAGGTCCTTGCCCTCATCGATCATGTTGTTGAGCAACAGGCTCGTCTCGGTGATGTAGGGACGCAGGCGCTCGGCCATCGGCAGGTACTCGTCGCAGATCTGGTCCACGGTGTAGGTGGGCAGGTTGTAGATGAGCTCGAGCTCGGGGTTCACGCGGGCGAGAGCGGTCTCCAGCTTGTCGCGGAACAGCGTCTCGTCCAGCATGTCCTGCATGCGCAGACCAATGCGGGCCATCTTGTCCTGATAGCACGGACCGATGCCGCGCTTGGTGGTACCGATGTTCTTCTTGCCGAGCTTCTGCTCAAAGGCGCCATCCAGATCGATGTGGTACGGCATGATGACATGCGCGTTGCCGCTAATCTTGAGGTTCTTGGTGGTGATGCCGTCGGCCTCGAACATGTCAATCTCCTCAAGGACAACCTTGGGGTTGACGACGCAGCCGTTACCGATCACCGACACGTGGTCGGAATACATGATGCCGGAGGGCACCTGGTGCAGGCCGTACTTCTTGCCGTTGACGACGATGGTGTGGCCGGCGTTGTTGCCGCCCGAGTAGCGCACGACGGCATCGAAGTCGCCGGCGACCAGGTCGCAAATCTTACCCTTGCCCTCATCGCCCCACTGGGCACCGACCAAAACGGTTGACGGCATGTTTACTCCTTACATTCATGGACTGTCTACGCGCCACGCCGGCACGCAGAAGCACAAAACATTCCCAGTATACCCGTGCAACGGGCGCCTGTCCTACTCCTCGGCATGTGCCCCATCAAGCTCATAGAACTTGGTGGATGCCGGCAGGAACATCAGGTCGACGTCGCCGATCGGGCCCGAACGGTTCTTGGCCACGACGATACGCGTAACGCCCTCGTCGGGTCGATCGTCGCGCGAGGCTTCGGCCTCGTCGGCGGAGCGGTCCAAGAACATAACGATGTCGGCGTCCTGCTCGATGGAGCCCGATTCACGCAGGTCGGACAGCTGCGGGCGCTTGCCGGTACGGGACTCGACCTGACGCGACAGCTGCGACAGCGCAATCAACGGAATCTTGAGCTCCTTGGCCATGATCTTCAGACCACGCGACATCTCCGAGACCTCGACGGTACGGCTCTCGGAGCGACGTCCCAGCGGAGGACTCACCAGCTGCAGGTAGTCCAGGATGATGATTGCCTTCTCCTTGTTGTGGAGCATGCGGCGGCTCTTGGCGCGAATCTCGGTCACTGTGGTGCCGGGCGTATCGTCGATCAGAATATCGAGCTTGGACAAGGTCTGCGTGGCCTCGTTGATATTGGCCCACTGCTCAGGGCTAATGCGACCCATGCGAAAGTCACTGATCGAGATCATGGCGTAGGCGCAGATCAGACGCTGGGCAATTTCCTTGCCCGACATCTCCAGCGAGAAGAAGCCGACGGTATAACCAGCGGCGGCAGCGTTGAGCGCCAGATTCAGGGCGAACGACGTCTTACCTACAGCAGGACGGGCGCCGATGATGATGAGCTGACCCTCGCGGAAACCCATGAGCATGCGGTCGAGCGACGGGAAACCCGTGGGCACGCCCGCAGCCTGGCCGCCGGCCTGGCACACTTCCTCGGCCTCGTTATAGGCCTCGACCATAAACTCGGTCAGCGTCTTGTAGCTCGACTTGACCTCGCGCGCCGTGACCTTGAGCAGCTTGCTCTCGGCCAGCTCGACAACCTCTTTGGTGTCGGTGGGGGCGTTATATGCCAGCGCGTTGATTTCGTTGGTGGCGCCGATCAGCTCACGCAGCATCGAGTCGCGGCGCACGATGGCGGCATGGTGCTGCCAGTTCACGAGCGACAAGGTCTGACCCATCAGCTCCAAAATGTACGCCTCGCCGCCCACGGCATCGAGTTTGTTGATGCTTCGCAGGTAATCGATCAGCGAGATGGAGTCGATGGGAATGCGGCTGTTGTACATATCGACCATCGCGGTATAGATGGTCTTATGGATGGGCCGGTAGAAGTCATCGGGCTGCAGCTCGACCTGGGCCTCCTCGACCACCTCGGGCGATAGCAGCATGGCGGCCAGTACATTGGCCTCTGCATCTTGGTTTTGGGGAAGACCCAACTTTGAGCCGCGGTCCTCGACCGTCAGCCCGGTCTCCCTATCGTCATATGCCATGAGCATCCTCATTCATATCGCTTGCGAGCATCCATAGTATCAGCCACGGTCCCAAAAACACGCCGCGCGCGGCCAATCATCACCGAACCAAACGGATGAACGGTCCTGTATATAGGACTTTGACGCGACGTTCACCATGACACTCACTCAGCGCAAAAAACAAAAGGGCGCCCTGGTTTCCCAGAGCGCCCTTCTTAGAACAAGATTGTTGCGTTGCAGCAAATGCTACTCGGCAGCAGCCTCAGTCTCGACCTCGGCGGTCTCGGCCTCGGCGACCTCAGCGGCCTCCTCGACCTCAGCCTCGGCAGCGAGCTCCTCGGCGGTAACGCCGACGAGAACGACAACCTCGGCCTTGATCTCGCGGTACAGCGAGATGGCAACGGTGTGGGCACCGGCAACCTTGATGGGCTTACCGAGCTCGACGCGCTTGCGGTCGATGTCCATACCGAGCTGATCCTTGATGGCGTCAGCGATCATAGCGGCGGTAACAGAGCCAAAGAGGATGCCCTCGTCGCCGACCTTGACGTCAACGGTGACCTGCTTGCCCTCGAGGGCAGCCTTGGTCTCGTTGGCGGTAGCCAGACGGACGGCCTCGCGCTTGGCGATATTGTTGCGACGCTCGTCGAGCTGCTTGAGGTTGCCCTTGGTGGCGGCAACAGCGAGCTTCTTGGGGAACAGGAAGTTCTCAGCGTAACCCTGAGCGACCTCTACGACGTCACCCTCGCCGCCCTTGCCCTTGATCTCATCGAGAAGAATAACCTTCATGATGTGTCTCCCTTCTTAGCCGCGGTCGCGGTTGCCACGAGAGGAAACCACGGGGACGGTGTACGGCAGGAGAGCCATCTCGCGGGCGCGCTTGATGGCGTTGGCGATGTCATGCTGATGCTGCGTGCAAGCGCCAGTGACGCGACGGGGCTTGATCTTGCCACGGTCGGTCATGTACTTACGGAGAAGCTGAGTGTCCTTATAGTCGATGAACTCAGTGTTCTCCTTGCAGAACTGGCAGTACTTACGACGCGGCTGACGTGCAGAAAAATCATTAGCCATGTCAAAATACCTTTCATTTGGCAACTTCGGCGAACCGAAGCCGCCTCTCACTCAAAAATAGGTGAACAACCCTTAGAACGGGATGTCCTCATCGTAGACGTCGACCGCGGGCGGCGTAGCCACCGGTGCGGCAGGACGTGCTGCGGGCGCGGGAGCTGCGGGGGCGTAACCGCCCTGATCGTAGCCACCCTGGCCACCACGGGAACTCATAAACTCGATCTCATCGACGATGACCTCAAGCTTGCTCCGGCGCTGACCGTCGCGCTCCCAAGAGCTGTAGCGCAGCTTGCCCTCGATCGCGACCTTGTTTCCCTTTGCCAGGAAACGGCTCACGGCCTCGGCGCGGGTGCCGAACATAGTGCAGTCGACAAAGTTGGGATAGTCCTCCCACTCGCCAGTCTGCGCGTTGCGGCGACGATCGTTCACGGCGACGCCAAAGGACAGAACCTGAGTTCCGCCGGCGGTGGCGCGCAGCTCGGGATCGCGCGTGAGGTTACCGGTGATGTTCACTCGATTGATGCTCATAACTCACTACTTCCTCTTGGGGCACAAGCCCAGTCCAAAACGACAGTCTTACTCCTGGTCGTCGCGACGGACGATCATGTGGCGGACCACAGCGTCGGTGATGCGCAGGACGCGATCAAGCTCGGCGATCTGGGTAGGATCTGCGTGGAAGTTGATGAGGGTGTAGTCACCATCGGTGAGGTCGTTGATCTCGTAGGCGAGCTTGCGCTTGCCCCACTCGTCAACGGAGTCGACCTTGCCAGCGCCCTCAGCGATCGTGGTATCGATACGCTTCATAACAGCGAGACGAGTCTCGGGGTCGAGCGACGGGTCAACAAAGAACAGCAGTTCATAAGCCTTCATATTGTCACCTCCTCTGGGCAAATGTGGCTTCAGGTCGTGAAGGTGCGCCTGAAGCAGGAAAAGACTTGGTAATAATATCTTTCAACCTCCCAGGCTGCAAGAATATGCAGCTACAACCTCATGACCTCCACATATACCCATGCTTACACGGCTCTTCATGCGTATTCCAACCAAATGCTGACCAAGAGCTTGACGAATTCGATAGCAAGATACGCTGCGGCGAGGACAACCTGAGTCAAACCGCAGGTCGCCGATTGCAGGGTTGTGGTCACGAAATGCATACCACCGGTTCGATCGATTGCCTCAAAATTTTTAAATTCGCTGCCGCGTCATTGGTGAATACCTATTTTGAACAGGTCATCGAGCGCGATCTGGCTGGTCAGGATGCTTTTTTAGTACTTATCTGGCACATGCCGGATACGGGCGTGGAGCGAGCGGGGTTGATTTTCAATCTCAACGCAACAGCCTGAACGGGCCCCGCGTTTCCGCAGCT
>CABRZC010000004.1 GCA_902475375.1 uncultured Collinsella sp.
GAGCAGGTAGCCGGCTTAATGGCCATCAAAGCCGATTAAATAACATCTCAAAGCAATGTACCCAACCTAGTCATTTAAGAACGTCCCCAATGACTACCTCTAAGGCGCCGTAGGTCGAGCATACCGCATCCGGAGCAAGGCAACGCCGCAGGTAGAGGACGGACAGCGAGCGACGTCCAGGGCGAACAAGTTGGCATGAAAAAGGCAAGGCATAGACCTTCTGGTCATGCCTTGCCTTTTGAATGACAAATTGTCGCCCTGGGCGGCGCGCAGCGTCGGCTGGTCCGCCGTTCGGTAGAACGGCGGAACCTATACGGCCTGTGCCAGCTTCTCGGCTCGCTCGGCGGCGGCGAGCGCCTCGATCACGGTGCCGAGCTGGTCGCCCAGAAGGACGCCGTTGTAGGTGGAGTTGAAACCGATGCGGTGGTCGGTCACGCGGTCCTGGGGCTGGTTGTAGGTACGGATCTTCTCGGAACGGTTGCCGTGGCCGATCTGGCTCTGGCGCTCGGCGCCGAGCTCGGCCTGCTGCTTCTCGAGTTCCATCTCGTACAGACGGGCACGCAGCATCTGCATGCAGACCTCGCGGTTCTGGATCTGGGAGCGCTGCTCCTGCGACTGCACCACGGTGTTGGTGGGCAGGTGAGTGATACGCACGGCGGAGTAGGTGGTGTTAACGCACTGACCGCCAGGGCCCGAAGCGCAGTAAGTGTCGATACGCAGGTCGGACTGGTTGATCTGGACGTCAATCTCCTCGGCCTCGGGAAGCACTGCGACGGTTGCCGTGGAGGTCTGGATGCGGCCCTGAGACTCGGTCTTGGGAACGCGCTGGACACGGTGCACGCCGGACTCGAACTTCATGACGGAGTAGACGCGGTCGCCCTCGACCTTGAACTCGATGGACTTAAAGCCGCCGGCCTCGCTGGGGCTGGAATCGAGCACGGTGGTCTTCCAGCCACGCGACTCGCAAAAGCGCTGGTACATCTTGTACAGGTCGCCGGCGAAGATGGCCGCCTCGTCGCCACCGGCGGCGGAGCGGATCTCGACGATGGTGTTCTTGTCGTCGTTGGGGTCGCTCGGGATGAGCATGTACTTGATATCTTCCTCGAGCTGGGGGAGCTTGGCCTCGTTTTCGGAGATGTCCATCTGGAGCATCTCCTTCTCATCGGCATCGGTAGTATCGTGGAGCATTTCCTTGGCAGCCTCGATGTCGTCGAGCGCGCCGATGTACTCGCGCGAGGCAGCAATGAGGTCGGACTGGTGCGCGTACTCCTTGTTGAGACGCGTGAACTCCTTGATGTCGGAGGCGACGGCCGGGTCGGACAGCTTCTTCTCGAGCTCCTCGTAGGCCTTGATGATCTTTTCGAGCTTGTCGCGCATGGCAGGACTCCTTTATATGCGTGAAGATGAAAATCGGCAGAATGATGGGGCGCATGGCGCCACTGCGGGGGTAAGCCCAGCTAGAACATGTCGATCTTCAGATACATGCGCATCCCTTCGTGTATGGGGTACATAGTTGCGGTCTAACCCATACATGATAGCGTGCGCAGGCATACCTGCATATAACCCGCACGGAATGATTGGTGCAAACAAACCTGACCCCATTGCACCAAGAGCTTGTTTTTGGCTAGAGCGTTTGGAGTAGAGCGACGAGGAAGCGGATACCCTGGAGGTAGGCGCGGCGGGTGATGCGCTCGTTGGTGCCGTGGACGCCGCGATCACACTCGTCGTCATCAACCACAAAGGCCGAGAAGCGAATGCACTCAGGGCAAATGTGCTGGTAGTTGGCAGCGTCGGTCGCACCGATCACGGTCGAGGGCACAATTGCCACTGGCTCGAATGATCCATTTTCCTCCGTCCCCTTTGGATCACGGAAATAGCGGGCGGCGATGGAGCGAACCGCCTCGAGGCCGGGGCCACCGATGCGCGGGGACGGCGAGGGTTCGGAGCTGCCGGGGCCTAGCTCCACTTCGACACGACCGGCAAGGTCCGCCCCGGCAACCGCCTCACGGCAGCGCGCCACAACGTCGGCCACGCTCGTGCCCTCGAGCATGCGGAAGTTGATGTTGGCCCACATATCCTGCGGCATTACGTTGGCGCCGGTGCTGCCACCCTCGATCTGCGTGGGTGCGCAGGTGGTCGTCACCAGCGGATAGAGCTTCTTGCTGGCGAGGCAATCGCGGACAATGGCGCCCCCGTTGGCGGCAATTTCATCCGCCGTGTAGAGCCCCAGCTCGACGAGCTGGGCGGCAAGTAAATCGGTCACGCGCGTCGGCCACTCGATATCGCAGATTGCGGTGATGGCACGGCTGAGCACCTCGAGCGACGTGCCGCCGTAGGGGTTAGAAGAATGACCACCCTCACTCTTCGTCTTGAGCACGATATCGGCATAGCCCTTCTCCGCGAGGTCGGCGTGCATGAGCCAACCCTCGTCCGCGCTGTACTCGGCATCCGAAACGATGCGGTAGTCGCCCTCGTCGATCAGGAACTCGAGCTCAACACCGCGCTCCTCGAGCGCGCGGCCGATGGCGCCTGCACCGTACTGCGTTGTCTCCTCGTCCTGGCCAAAGGCCAGGAACAGCGTGCGCTCGTGCTGCCAACCGTGCGCCAGCGCATACTCGACAGCCTCGAGAATGCCTGCGACCTGGTCCTTCATGTCGATCGCTCCACGGCCCCAGATGTAGGTGTCGTCCACGTGCCCGCTAAAGGGGGCGTGCGTCCAGTCGGCCTCGGTACCCGGCACCACGGGGACCACGTCCATGTGGCCCATGAGCATAACGGGCTTGAGGGCAGGGTCGGAACCGCTAAGTGTCACCAATAGCGAATGGTCGATAAGCTCGACCTCGCCCGCCGCAAATACGTGCGGCCAGGCCTGCTGCATATAGGCGCGCAGGTCGTCGAACGGCTGCCAGTCCATCGCCTCGGCATCCATGCTCGAGATGGTCGGAAACGACAGCACGCGCCCCAGGCGCTCGCACGCGCCAGTTTCATCCAAATCGGCAAAATCGTCCTCATGCGCAAAGAAGCGCCAAACCTCGGCCATGACATCCTTTCGATTGTGACGACAAAGGCCGCCCCACGGGAGCGGCCCTGCAACGCAAGCGTTTGCGGTCGGTTATTTGTCCTCGAGATAACGCGAGAGGAACTCGCGGGTGCGCTGGTGCTTGGGGTTGCCGAAGAGCTCGGCCGGCGCGGCGTCCTCGAGCACCACGCCCTTGTCCATAAAGACCACGCGGTCGGACACGGTTCGGGCAAAGGCCATCTCGTGCGTGACGACGACCATGGTCATGCCGTCGGCCGCAAGCTTGCGCATGACCTCGAGCACCTCTCCCACGATCTCGGGGTCGAGTGCGGAGGTCGGCTCGTCGAACAGCATGATCTGCGGATTCATGCACAGGGCGCGCGCGATGGCCACGCGCTGCTTTTGGCCACCGGATAGGCGGCCCACGGCGGCGTGCGCGAACTTTTCGAGCCCCACGCTCGTCAGATGCTCCATCGCGACCTTCTCGGCCTCGGCCTTGCTCATCTTTTTGAGCGTGACGGGCGCGAGCGTGCAGTTGTCGAGCACATCCATGTTGTTGAACAGGTTAAAGCCCTGGAACACCATGCCGATGTCCTCACGCAGCCTGTTAATGTTGCAGCGCTCGGCCGTAAGGTCCTGGCCGTGAAACCAGATATGGCCCGCGTCCGGAGTCTCGAGCAGGTTGAGGCAGCGCAGGAAGGTCGACTTGCCCGAGCCCGAGGCGCCGATAATGGTAACGACCTCGCCGGGGTTAACGGACAGGTCGATGCCCTTAAGCACCTCGAGCGAGCCAAAGCTCTTGCGCAGGCCCTCGACGCGGATAAGCGGCTCATTGGTCTGTGCGGCGGCCGCGGTGCCGGTAGTGGCGATATCTGCCATGATGATTCTCCTCGTCTTGAGCCTAGTTGGAGCTGGGCAGCGTTGCCGGGGCCTCGGCGCCGAGCTTTTTGCCAAAGGCCTCGAGCAGGCGGCTCGCCACGAGCGTCAGGATCAGGTAGACCACGAGCGCCACGCAGTAGACCTCCATCTGGCGATAGTACACGCCGGCGACGGTGGTGGTGGCGTACATGAGGTCGAACACGCCGATGACCGAAAGCACCGACGAATCCTTGATGTTGATGATGAGCTCGTTGGTGAGTGCGGGGATCGCGTTTTTAATACCCTGGGGGAACACGACCTTGCGCATGGCCTGCCACTGCGACAGACCCAGCGAGCGCGCCGCCTCGGCCTGGCCGGGATCGATGGACTCGATGCCGCCGCGCAGGACCTCCATCATGTAGGCGGTGGAGTTGAGCGAGATGGTGACGAGACCGGCGGTGAAGGTACTCCAAATCTGGTTGGCCTGGGCGGTCTCGAAGCCCATGCCGCGCAAAACGGTGAAGCCCGCGTAATAGATGAGCAGGCCCTGGACCATCATGGGCGTGCCGCGCACGATGGTAGAGTAGACGGTCGCAAAGCCGCGGCCGATGCTCTTAAAGAAGCGCACCAGATCGTTATCCACGCGGTCGAACGTCTGAATACGCAGGAACACAAAGAGCAGCGCCAGGAAAAAGGCGATGACGGTACCGAAGGTCGCAAGTGCGATGGTGATCTCGATGCCGCGGATAAAGAAGTCGCCGCTCTTGTAGGTCATGTAGACCAGGCTCGACAAAAAGTCGCTGGGGTTGGAATCCGAGACAACGCTCACCTGCACCAGGTCGATAAATGACATGACGCAGCGGTCGATAAAGAAGATCGCCGCGATGGCGACCACGACGTAGCTGCCTAAGCGTGCGCCACGACGGAAGCGCTCGGATGCGAACGGCGACGCCTCGCGATAGTCGTTCCAGTGCATGAGCTTGGCGACCAGCGCCGCCGCCGACACGACGAGCCAGGCCCAAAGGATTGCCCAGAGGCAGTCTTGGAACACGCCCGTAGGCGCCAAGAAGCTCAGCGGCGTGGGGTTGCGCTGACTAAACGCCAGGCCGAGCGCCGCGATAACGCTCGTGCCCAGGTACACGTAACGGTGGTCGGCCTTGATAAAGGAGGCCAGACGATTGATGGTTTTCATGCTGCCTCCCTATGCCGGCTGACGGTCGAGGCACGCGTCCCACATTTGGTCGCGTTCCTCTTGGCTAATGCCCTTGAGTGTCTTGTCGATGAGTTTAAGCAGCTTGTCCGAGCCCTTGCGGCAGCCGACGTTTGCCGCGACCTCCTGCTTAAAGCCCTCGCCCTCGGCAAAATGAATAGGGACGATACCCGGGTTTTGGGCCATATAGCCCTTCTCGTTCTCGGTGTTGTAAGTCACGGCGTCGCACGTGTCCTGCAGCAGATTCGAGAACACCGTGGGGACCGAATCGACCGGGTTCTTGTGCACAACGCCCGGAATCTCGTCGATGACGGTGTCGAGCATGGTGTCCTTTTGGCCGAGTACCGTGGCACCGCTAAAGTCGCTGAGCTTGGTGGCGTTTTGGTAGGGGGAACCCTCTTTTACGAACAGGCCAAAGTAGCCAATGAAGTACGGGTCGGAGAAGCCGACCGACTCCTCGCGCTCGGGCGTGGCGCTCATACCGGCGATGATGAGGTCAATCTGGCCGTTGTTGAGCGAATCGATGAGGCCCGAGAAGCTCTGCTTGACGGCAACGGGCTCGCCACCGAGGGCCTTGCAGACGATCTTGGCGATCTGCACGTCGTAGCCATCGGCATAGGCGCCCTGCACGTTGTCGATGGGGATAGTGTACTCACTGGCTTCGGAAACCTGCCAGTTGTACGGGGCGTAGGCCGCCTCCATGCCAATGCGGATCTTGTCCTTGCCGATCACGGAATCGGACAGGTCGTCGCGACCGCCGCCCGTCGTGGGCTGAACCACCTTGAGCGTGGACGGACGCTGACAGCCGGCGAGCGCGCCGGCGACGACGGAAGCGCTCGCAGCGAGAGCGCTACCCAAGAAGATGCGACGGCTGCACACCGGCTGTGGATGCGCGTCGCGCTGATGGGGAGAATGCATAATCTGCCTTCCCTGTTGAATCGTATGCTGACGACTTAACAGGATATACGCCAGCGACCAGCAGTGCAGCACAAGCTCGAAAAATTAATAGACACATGGTAGTCATTGGGGACGTCGATGTTTTGGCAATGCCGGCGAGCGACGTCCAGAGCGAACAAGTGGCATGAAAAAGACAAGGCATGACCAGAAGGTCTATGCCTTGCCTTTTGAATGGCAAATTATCGCTCTGGACGGCACGCAGCATCGACCGAGCGGCGGAACCTCTAGAGCAAGGTGACGCTAAAGCTGCGTTTATCGGTAGCGCCGGGGGCCAAGGTGATGGTGTTGACCTTGTGCTCAAAGACGTCGTCCTCGGTGGACATGGTGGTGTGACCGGTCCAAGGCTCGAGCGCCACAAACGGAGCGTCGTTGGCGGCAGACCACACGCCGATGTACTTAAAGCCTTCAAAGTCGATCTTGACGCCGTGGCCCGACTTGCGGCCGCGCAGCGTGAGCGTGGAGCCCGGGGTATCGGTGAACATGATGGCGTCGTTATCGAAGCTGCGGTGCGTGATGGGCAGCACGTCCGAGTTATCGGGGGCCTTGTAGCTACCCTCGAACGTCATAAGGCCATCGGGCGTGATGACGGGGGCCTCGTTAGTCCAAGCCTCGGTAAACGCCAGCTCGTAATCCTCGAACGCCTCGTCCTCGGCGCCGGGGGCGGGCACGTTAAATGCGGGGTGGCCGCCCACCGAGAACGGCAGGTCCACGTCGCCGGTGTTGGTGACGGCAAAGGTCTGCGTAAGGGTGGCGTCGCCGGTCAGGGCATAGGTCATGTTGAGCTTAAAGTGGAATGGGAACGCCTTGAGCGACTCGGGCGTGTCGGTGAGCTCGTAGGTAACGGACAAACCGTCCTCCGACACCTCGACGATCTTGTGCTCGACAATGCGTGCGATGCCGTGGCGCGCCATCTCGCAGGTGCCGGCGGCAGACGTCGCCGTGTTGTTGCGCAGCGATCCCACGATGGGGAACAGGATGGGCGCGTGCCTGCCCCAAAAGGCCGGGTCGCCCTGCCACAGATACTCATTGCCGTTGAGGGCAAGGCTCGTGAGCTGGGCGCCCATGGAATCGATGGCCGCGGTGAGGCCGCCGCGCCTGATGGTAGTGACGGTGGACATGCTACTTCCTCCAAAAGTAAACAACAGTGTCGAGGGTTATTGTCCCACTCTTGGCAGCAGGGCTGAGCGGCAGGCGCAGTTATTGAGCAATAGCATAAAGGTCAAACCCACCCTGCGGCGCGCTATCGACCGTATCGGGTGCTTGCGAATTAAAACTCACCGGGACCATGCGCTTTGAGGCGCGGTAACGCGTGCCGTCGGTGGCGACGGGCGGCTCATCGACCGTGAGCTCGTAGTCGCCGGGCTTGAGCTCGATACCGTCACCTTCGGAATTGACGTATTGGTACTCGTCGATTGCTTGTCCCCTGAGCGTGCGGCCCACGATATGGACGAGCATTTGGCTGTCGCCGCGCGCGGTATCCCACGTCGCGCCGTCCTTAACCTCGACCGACACATGCACCGAGCGCGTGCGGCTGAGCGATTGCTCGACGGACATCTCGACCTTGGCGGCGTCTTGGCGCTGCCGCTCGACATGACCCCAGATGCTGCCGATTGCCGAGCAGGCGATAACGCCGGCCATGAAGGCGATGAGGATGGGGCCGAGCGGAGAACGGCGGCCCGCGTCTTCCTCACGAGCCAGGTCGGGGCGATGCGTGGGCGCAGGCGCCTGGGCGCCTTGCGCGGGCACGTCGAGAATGCTGAAAGATGCCGTACTGCCGGGGTCGATGGTGTGGCGCGGTTGCGGGGTCTTTGCCGGCGAAATGGACATGTCGGCTGGCTCACCCAGCGTGGCCGTGGCATCGGCCTTTGCCTCGTCGGCCTCGGCCTGAGCCCAAGCCTGTTCAAAGGTCAGGGGCTCGGCGAGGTCGGAAGTGGCATCCGTCTCGACGGCATCGTTGCCGGTCTCGTCCTCGTCGTTCGACACGTCACGCGACGCGGGCTCGTTCCACTCCTCGTCCGGAGCCTCGCCCTCGCTATACCACCATTCAAAGTTATCGATATCCATACGGGGCGCCCCTTAGGCCTCGCAAATAAACACTTGTTAGCCTTATACCCGCAGATGGCGCTGGAGCTCGCACGGAATGCGATAAAGGGACTGCTCCTTTGTCGCATCGAAGTTGCGGTGGAATAGTTCCTGTTTGCACGCCCACTCGAGCTATTTAGGGACTATTTCACCGCAAGTTATTTGAGGGCGACGGGGATTTGGATACAGCAGAAGTCCTCTTGGTGAGACTCGTCGTAGCTCGTGGTATCGAGGTAGCAAAAATCGAAAGCATTGCCGATGGGCTGGAGCGCGTGCCTGTCCATGCAGGCCACGATGGCGCGGATACCCTCGGGCTCGTACGGCATGCCCCAGCGGCTCATGCACAGATACGTGCCCTCGGGCAGTACTTCGATGCCGGTTTCTGCCAGCTCGGCGGGATCGCTCGGCAGCAGCTCCTCGACACCGCGCGGTAGCACGGCAAAGGAGCCGGCGCCGGCGATGGGGTCGTCGGAATGTAGCGCCTCGCGACGCAGCATGGCGCCCCAACCGCGCATGGGGCGCGTGCCCGTCAACGTACGCATGCGCAGGATTGCCCGCATGAGCGTGGGGTGAAGCATCGAGCGGCCGCGCTCGATATCGGCCGGGAACTCCTCAAAGACCACGAAGCGGCGCTCGAATTGCTTGAGCTCCGGCTTGCCCTCGCGCTCGCGCCAGTAAACCGCCTCGTCGTAAAAGCTTAGACGCTCCTGTACGCTCGCGCGCTCGGCTTTGAGCTCAGCGATCTGCTCATCGAGCGCCTGCACCCGCGAGCGCAGGTGATCGGTCATCTCGCCAATGTCGAACGTCGAGGTCAGACGGTCGATCTCGTCGAGTTCGAGCCCCAGGTCGCGCAGCATGCAGATCAGACGCATGAGCGGAATCTGCGTGGGCGAATAGAAACGGTAGCCCTTTTCGTTCACCACGGCGGGTTTAAACAGACCGATCTTGTCGTAGTAGATGAGCGTTTGGCGCGAAACGTTAAACAAGCTCGCCATCTCGCTAATCGCATACATGCCCGTCTGCATAGATCCTCCCGACACACCAAAGCCCGCCGCCCACAGGGGCAGCGGGCTTAAACACTATTCGTATCCTACCCTAAAGACGCCTATGACCAGCGCTTATAGTTTGCACATGGCACGCCGACGGCCTCGAGCGCCTTGGCGGCGATGTGATGCACCGCGTCATCGAGCGTGGCGGGGCCGTTGTAAAACGTGAGCATAGGCGGCATGAGCATGATGCCGGGCACGCGCGCCAGGCGCGCCATGTTATCGACGTGAATGGCGCTGAAGGGCGTCTCGCGCACCATGAGCACCAGGCGGCGCTGCTCTTTCATCTGCACGTCGGCCGCACGCAGCAGCAGGTTTTCGCTGTAGCCGCTTGCGATGCCGGCGAGCGTCTTCATGGAGCACGGGGCCACGATCATGCCGTCGACCGGATAGGTGCCGCTTGCGATGGCGGCGCCGATATTTTTGTTGTCGTAGACCACATCGGCATGCGTGGCAAACTCGTCGAGCGTCATGCCGAGCTCCTGCTCGATGGTGATCTCTCCCCCACGCGTGACGACAAGCGCCGACTCGGCACCGGCCTGACGCAGGCACTTGAGACACTCGAGGCCCAGCGCAGCGCCGCTGGCACCAGAAACGCCAACGACAATGCGACGAGGACGGACAGAAGGCTCAGGCATGGCGACTCCTTAACTACTTGGTAGGGCTACGTACTAGAAAGCGAGCTCTGCTGCCCACTTGTCCTTGTCGATCTCCATGAACTGCGAGCGGATGAAGTTCTTCTTGAGGTCGAACGGAACCGTGCAGTCGAAGATGGCCTTGCAGGCGATGCCGTGCTCGCGAATCGAAGGATCGAACGCGGGGTCGTTGGACGGGTCGAGCACGTGGCAGTGGCAGCCGGGGATGGTGATGAGGTCCACGTCGGCCTGGAAGCGTGTGGTCATGGCCCACATCACGTCGCTCATATCGAAGATGTCGACATCCTCGTCAACAAGGATGACGTGCTTGAGCTCGGAGAATGCCGAGAAGGCGAGCATGGCGGCGTTGCGCTGACGGCCCTCGTCATTTTTGCTCGACTTCTTGAACTGCATGATGGCAACGAACTTGCCGCCGCCGCAGGGGGCGGCGTGAACGTTGAGCAGGCGGCCCGGGATAGCGGTCTCGACCATCTTGTAGATGGAAGCCTCGGTGGGGATGCCCGCCATGGAAACGTGCTCGTGCGAAGGACCGATGCAGCTCTCCATGATGGGATTGACGCGCGTGGTGACGGCGGTGATCTTGATCACCGGGCAGACCTTGGCGCCGCCGGTGTAGCCGGGGAACTCGGGCATGGCGTAGCCGTGGCCGTTGACATCCTCGTTGATGGTCTCGTCGTGCATGAGATAGCCCTCGAGCACGTACTCGGCATTGGCAATGCACTTCTGCGGAACGGTGACGCAGTCGGCAAGCTCGACGGCGTGGCCGCGCAGGGCGCCGGCGATCTGCAGCTCGTTGAAGCCGAGCGGCGTGGTGGGAGCCTCGAAGCCGCAGCACATGTACACGGCGGGGTCCAGGCCGATGGAGATGGAGATGGGCATGTCCTCGCCGCGCTGGCAGTACTCGTCAAAGAACGCGCCAAGGTGACGGCTGCCGGGGGTGATCCACATGGCGAGCTTGTCCTTGTCGACGCAGGAGAAGCGGTGGATGGTCACGTCGGACTGGGAGCCGTCGGGGCTCGTGCCATAGGCGAGGCCCATGGTGATGTAGGGGCCGCCGTCGACGGGCGTGTTGGTGGGAGCGGGGACGATCTTGCGCAGGTCAAAGCCCTCGTCGGTCGCCTTGCACACGACCTCCTGGCAGTCGACGTGCGCACCCTCGGCGATTTGCTCTGGCGCGATCAGGTTCTCGAAGCGCTTGCCGATTTCGAGGCCCAGGTGCTCCTCGTCCAGGTCGAGCAGGGCGGCAACGCGCTTGCGGCTGGCAAGCATGCCGATGCAGACCTTGGCATCGTCAAAGCCCTTGACGTTGTTGAAGACCATCGCCGGGCCCTCTTTGGTCGGGCGCATAACGGTGCCGCCGGCACCGACGTGACGATAGACACCCGAGACCTCGGCGTCCGGGTCGACCTGAGTGTCGGTCTCGAGCAGCTGGCCCGGCATCTCGCGCAAAAAGTCGAGCGCGGAGCGCAGGTCGTGGATCTGGGAAGCATCGGTAGTGGACATAGCATGCTCCTTTCGGGAGAGCGCCCGGCGGCGAGGATGCCGCCGGGCTGGGTAACGTAGTGGGGCCGCGGCGCTCATAGATGGGACGCTCGGCCACTCGCAGTTCGAGCACTCGGCTGCTTACAGCCCAAGTGCTCGACCGCTTACATCAGGCCAAAGAGGTGGAACCAGGCGGCCTCGACCAGCACGACGATAAAGACGACCACAGTGAGGGGAATGCCCATGCGCATAGCCTCTTTGGAGGTGTAGCCGCCGGCGTCCTTGCCCTCGCCGATAAGGATCGGCAGGTTGTGGAACGGCAGGATGTAGTGGATGTTGATGGACGTGAAGACGATGAGCGCCACGGCGAGCGGGCTCACGCTGGAGCCGGCCGCAAAGCTGATGAACGCCGGCACGCACACGCCGAGCACGGCCATGACCGAGCCCATGAACATGTGGATGATCATGGAGAGCGCGACGACGAGCAGGGCGAACAGGAAGATGTTCTCGGGCACGGAGCTGGGAAGCACGACGTCGGCGATCCAGGCGTTCATGCCGGTGGCGCCGCCCACGGAACCCACGGCCATGGCGGCCGTCAGGAACATGAGGGACTTGATGTCGACAGCGTTCCAGCTGGCGGGAGTGAGGACCTCGCCGATGATGGGCATGGCGAGTGCGACGCCAATGGCCAGGGTGACCCAGCCGATATAGTCGCCCGAGACGGCGAGCCACAGCACGATGGCGATGACAAGCCACACGATGGTGCGGATCTCCTTGACGGAGAGCTTGCCGAGCGCGGCCTGCTTGGCCACGATCTGCTCGCGATCGTAGACGAGCTCCTTGCTGGGCTTAAAGAGGAAGAGGCCCAAGAACAGGGTGCACAGCAGCGCGACCAGCATAGGCACGCTCATGTACAGGAACCAGTCGACAAAGGACGGGCTCATGCCGCCGGCCTCGGCGCTGTACTGCGCAACGAGCGGGTTGAGCGTGGAGTCGCCCGTCAGGAAGAACATGGAGCCCGGGGCGGCAGCGGCAAACACGAGGAAGCCGAGCTTGCCGCGGTCGTCGTCACCGTAGCCGGCGGACTCGGCGATGACCGAGACGACGGCGAGGATGAGGAAGGCGCGGGGGAACGGATGCGGGATCAGCAGCGACAGCACAAAGGTGAGCGCGAAGATTGAGATGATGAGCGACTTGGCATCGCGCACGAACTTGAGCATAAACGCATAGGCGATGCGCTCGCCCAGGCCCGACTCCTTGACCGCGCTGGCGATGAGGTAGGCGCCGATGACGAGCCACATGGTGGCTTTGGTCCACGAGCTAAACGTGGAGGCGACCGTCGCCGAGATGCTCGCGGCACCCGTGTCGTCCACGCACACCTTGAACAGAACGAGCAGCGCGCAATAGAGCAGGCCCACAAAGCCCGGCTGTGCCACGCCACACGCCCAGAACACCACCGTGGCGAGCGTCAACGCCAGACAGGTCTGACCGCCGACCGTAAGCTCGACCGTCGAGCTCAGCTCCGCCAAAGGAAGAAACTTCACCAGCAAAAAGACAACGATACCCAGCACAAAGCCAATTTCGCGCTTGGTGATCTTAAACGCCTTCTTTTCCGCTTCCATCTCCCCACCTTTCTTGTTGGGGGCGCTCCGGATTCGCGGCCACGTTGCCACTTAAAAAGGGGCGCCCGTTATCGGACACCCCCTACGTTGCACTGTGTTGCTGCAATACAGTCAAGCGAGATTTTTTGGATGGGAAGCGGCCCTCTGGACAAAAACCGTCACAACATTCGACGCTTTTCCTCGTTTTCGAGATTTTCGCCGAATGTTGTGACGGTTTGGATGTGGCAAAGGGACTGTCTTTTTTACATAGCGAGGGCCGTGCGGATGAATGGGTCGCCGAGGGCCTCGCGGAGCCAGGGGGCCAGCTGCTCGGGGTGACCCTGCAGGTAGCCTTTGAGCTCGGACGGAGCCACGCGACGCACTTCCGAGATCTCCTCTTGGTTGATATGCAGCTCGCCCGGCTCAACATGGGCAAGGTAGACCTCGCACCATTCGCACTCGCAGCGACCGTCGCCGTGGTCCTCGCGGTACACCACGTGTCCGAGGTGCTTGAGCTGATCGGGCTCGCGCGTAATGCCGAGCTCTTCGTTGATGCGGCGCGCCGTGGCGGCCGCGACGTCTTCCCCGGGGAGCGGATGGCCGGCGCAGCTATCGGCCAGTACCCCGCCCCACAGGCGCTTGAGCGGACTGCGGCGACAGAGCAGCAGGCGCGCGTCTTCGCCCCGGCCCTCGACCAGAAGCGTCAGAAATGCCTGATGCAGGATGCCCTCACCAGCATGGGCCTCGATGCGGTCGACGGGGCCAAGCGCCTCGCCGGTCGCAGCATCGACCGCCACGACCTCGGCGCCCGCACCGCCCTCATCCCAGCCGGCGCGCAGAATGCGGGCTGCGGCTTCCTCGAGCGCGGCGATGAGCTCCTTGGTGGTGTCGAGCACGCGCTGCAGGTCGTCACCGCTCGCTTGTTCAACATGAAAACCCGTGCTTGCAACTACCGGCACGCCAAAGCGCGTGGCCAGCGCCGCCGCGATATCGTGCGCCGGGATCTCGTCTCGATGGCACGGAACGGCCAGGATGCTCACCGTTGCCGTACGGCCGGGCTCGGGGCGCGGAATGGCCTGCGCCGTGGCGCCCAGGTGCGCAAACTCCGGCGAGCAGGCGTACACCGCCATGCCTCGCGGCGTCACCGTCAGCTGGGCCTCGAGCGCAAACTTGCCCTCGCCCACTGCAACCTTTGTCGTGTGCATACCCATGGGATCTCCTGCCGCCCGCGATGTACCTGAGACCATCTTCGCCTGTATTGCGACTATACAGGCAAGCCCTCCATGTGACAAAGGGACTGCCCCTTTGTCACATTCTGTTAGAGTTGCAGGGATTGAATCCCGCTTATTCATGCGACATTGGAGTGACAACCTTGACCGCCGCAACCACGCCTAAAAGTAAGCCAACCGCCGCCGCGCTCTCCCCCGCGCGCACCAAGCTCTGCCTGGCGCTGCTCGTGCTGTTGGGATTCTCGCTCGGCTGCTCCGAGTTCGTGGTCATCGGCATCGAAAGCGACTTGGCAACGGAACTCGGCATATCACTTGCCACTGCGGGCCAGCTCATCAGCGTGTTTGCGCTCGTCTACGCTATCGCGACGCCGGTGCTCGCGCTCAGCACGGGGCGATTCCGCCGCTACCAGCTGCTCGTGTGCTATAGCGTCGTCTTTGTGCTCGGCAACCTGGTCATGGCGTTGGCTCCCAACTTCCAGGTGCTGTTTATCTCACGCATTGTCCTGGGCTCTGTCTCGGGTGCGCTGCTCGCCGTGGGCGTGACGTACATCCCTGAGCTGCTATCCCCGCAGCAAACCTCACTTGCCATCTCGGTCGTGTACGGCGCGTTTTCCGTGGCGATGGTCTTTGTGACCTCGATTGGCAAGTTTGTGGCCGACACACTCGATTGGCACGTGGCCATGTACGGCACGCTGACCTTTGCCGTTTTGATCTGTAGCGCGCTCGTGGCGTTTATGCCTCGCGCCGGGCAGACCGATGAGCCCGCCACCTTCCGCGAGCAGGCGGGGCTACTACGCGAGCCGAGTATCATCACCGGCATGCTCATCTTCTTGTTTGGCGTGGGCTCGGTCTACGTATTCTACGGCTACGTGACGCCTTATCTGGAGCAGGTGCTGGGCATGGATACCGTTCAGGCGAGCACCACACTTATGGCCTATGGCGTGTTCTGCCTGATCTCGAACATCCTGGGCGGATGGATCGATGCGCGTTTTGGCATGAAGGCGCTGCTGGTTACGTTTGTGCTGCAGGCGGCGGCACTGCTCGGGCTGTTTGCCGTGGGCGCCGCCATGCCGCTCGCGCTGGTCTTTGTCTTTAGCCTGGCGATGCTCATGTACCTGTTCTCGGTCTCATGCATCACGCACTTTATGGACGTGGCACGCAGCCGCCATCCCAAGTCGATGGTACTCGCAAGTTCGGTTGAGCCCATGGCGTTTAACGTCGGCATCTCGTTTGGCACCGCAGTGGGCGGCGCCGTGGTAAGCAGCGTTGGCATTGCGTACGTGGGCGCAGTGGGCGCCGCGTTCTCGCTTGTGGCCTGGGCCCTCACGCTGGTGACGATTAAACTGGCTCGCTGGGAGCGCCGTCGTCAATCAGCACGGCCCTCAATACGGGCATAGGGGCAAACATAGCCCAAGGTGGCGAGTAACCGGTGAAAACCGCCCAATATGAGTATGTTTATCCGCCTGGAAGCTTCAGCAGTGCAATTTCGTGTATTTGAGATACACGCTTTTCTATTATTTCGTGTATTTCAAGTACATGAAATCGTACTAAACTATGTATCTGAAGTACACGAAATTGGAAAGGCGGCCCCATGCGCAGATCAATCGAGTCCGTTATCGAATCATGGGCGACAAAGGACGCCTCACGCCCCCTCCTCATCCGTGGTGCGCGACGCGTAGGCAAAACGTACGCTGCCGAGGAAATCGGCAGGCGAATCGCCGGCGATGCGTTTGTCAAACTCGACTTTCAGACCGATCTTGAGCTGATCGCTCCGCTGTTCGATTGTCCCACCGACGACGTTGACACCATCGTGGCGCGGATTTCAGACTATAAACGCGCCCCCATTCGCAAAGAAACCACCTTCATCCTGTTTGACGAGGTGCAGCTCTGCGAACGGGCGCTCAACTCGCTTCGCTTTTTTTCGGGTTCGGGCTGGCGCATATGCGCGACCGGCAGTCAGCTCGGCGTCGCCACGCGCAAACGTAAGCTGCCTTTTCCCAGCGGCGTTCGTCAAGAGACCATGCATCCTATGTCGTTCGAGGAGTTTCTCTGGGCGCTCGATGAGGAGCAGATGGCCGATGCCATTCGTACCCACGCCGGCACGCTCGAGACCTACGCCGCGCACCAAGCCGCGCTCAGCCTGTTTCATCGATACCAGATCGTGGGCGGCATGCCCGCCGCCGTCAACGCATATCGCAAGACGTTATCCATCGAGGATGCGCGCGTCGAGCAGCGCGAAATCAACGAGACCTATACCGCCGATATGACCGACCCCGAAAACGGGACCAGCGGCGTGGCGGCACGCAAGGTCTGGCGCTCCATTCCGTCCCAGCTGCTGAGATCGTCCACAAAAAAATTCAAGTACTCCGAGGTCGAACGCGGAGGCCGTCGCGCCAAGCTTATCGAGCCGCTCGACTGGCTCGAAGGCGCCGGTATCATATCGGTCAACAACCTGACCGAAGGCATCGAGCCTCCCCTCGTTCCCTTCGACGACGAAGATGGAAGTTTCTTTAAGGTCTATCTTCTCGATACCGGCCTCATGTTCTACAAACTCGGCATCAACCCGAGGCTCTGGCTCGACCTCAAAGAAGATTCCGCCATAGCGCTATCTTCCGACTTCCGAGGCGCCCTGGCGGAAAACTCGGTCATGCAAGCATTTTCGGGTAACAGCTTGCAGACGTATTACTGGGTGCCGCCGTCGTCTTGGAAGACGACCGGCGAGCTCGATTTTCTACTTCAGACCGACCGTATGGAAATCGTGCCCGTCGAGGTAAAGTCCGCACGCAACGTGCGCGCGAGAACCCTCGGGTCGTTCATGGACAAAGCCCGATCGCCATATGCCTACATTTTGTCCGAGAACAATTTTTTCCGCAGCGAAACCGATGACGGGCGCGAGCTACGCCACCTCCCCTTGTACGCAGCGGGCTTTATTGAAGCAAACTGCCTCAAGAGCAGTCTGTAAGCCCTGCACGACCGCCTAGAAAGGAAACCGCTCATGCAACGCATACTGTTTATCTGCCATGGCAACATCTGTCGCTCGACGATGGCTGAGTCGGTGTTTACCGAGCTGGTGCGGCGCGCCGGGCGCGCGGGCGAGTTTGTCATTGACTCCGCTGCGACCTCGACCGAGGAGATCGGCAACCCGCCACACCACGGTACCGTTGCCAAGCTGCGCGAGGTCGGGATTCCCGTCGTCGCACATCGTGCACGTCAGGTGCGTCGCGCGGAGTATGGCGACTGGGACCACATTGTCTATATGGACGACGAGAACGCGCGTGGCCTGCGTCGCATCTTTGGCGACGACCCCGACGGCAAGATTACGCGCATGCTCGATTGGACCGAGCGCCCCGGCGACGTGGCCGACCCCTGGTACACCGGCAATTTCGATGCCACCTACCGCGACGTACTCGACGGCTGCACCGCTATGCTCGAGCAGCTGTAGGCAATCGAGGTCGCGGGCCACGCCTTTGTCACATCCGGGACTAGCCCTAGACCGGCTTGACCTCCAGCTTTATCCCCTCGGCGCAGGAGTCGCCCAAAACATCCGAAAGGGCCCAGGTCGCATATAGCGGCAAATAGAGAACCGCTCCGTTGCGCTCAACGTTGCCTCTCGAGAAAACAATCCCGAGCCTTACGCCATATTCAGCCGTATCAAGCACATGACCGAGCGCAGCGTGCGCGTGGTAATAGGAGCCCGATTTAACCTCGATCGGAACAGCCGTCCCATCCGGTCCATCGACCACAAAGTCCACTTCACCGCGCTTTTTTGTCTGATAGTAGTAAAGCTGGCGATTTTGGGCAGCCAGCTGCTGGGCCACCACGTTTTCGTAAATGCCGCCCAGATTGGGCTCCTTGCTATCAAGATACGCCGCTTGGGCGACTCCGACGGGGTAGCGCGCCATCAACATGCCCGTATCCGATTGATATAGCTTGAACTGCGATGGCCGTGCCGTCTTGAGCAAGGGCGATTTTGGCTCGGTTACGATATCGGCTTTGAGAGCAACGCCGGCATCGACAAGCCATACAAAATCTCGCTGATACTTCTCGTAGTGAGCCTTGGGGTCAATGGAATTGAGCACGAAGCGCTTGTTTTCGCCCTCGAGCATAATAGGGAGCTGATCGTAAATGCTCTGCACCTGAAGGGCTCGCCCGCTTGCATACTTGGAGATATCCCGCCGGTACTGTTCGTTGAGCTCTGACTGTAGCTGACGAACAGAGGCAAGGTCGCCCTGCGTGTCAAGGAAACGCTGCACGACCTCCGGCATTCCGCCGACAACGGTATAGGTCCTGAAGTTTGCCATCATCGCGTCATGAATGTAATCAGGAACGGGCCTCTCGCTGATACACGCGTCACGTATCGTTTGGCGAGCCCCCTCGCTCACCCCGGTTGCCCAGCAAAACTCCTCAAAATCGAGCGGGAACATCCTAAGCTCGTGGACATACCCCACGGGATAGGACCTGACGCCCTTGAACTGAGTCCCGAGCATTGACCCCGAAAACGCCCAGCGGCACCTCCCGTCCTCAACAAGGAACTTTGCCATCGTCATGATGTCGGGGGCCTCTTGGACCTCATCGATAAACACGAGCGTTTTGCCTGGCGCAATCGACTTTCCCGAAAGAAGCGTCACCCTGCTGATGAAATCATCGGCATTCCGCGCCTCGAGAAGAGCATCTTTTGCCTGGCGGTTTTCCATGAGGTTAAGCTCGATGTAGGTTGCATGGTTGGCTTTGCCAAATGCGCGAATCGAATAGCTTTTGCCAATCTGGCGAGAACCCGTAATGAACAAGGCCTTTTGCTCGGAAGACTTCAGCCAACGCTCCAGCTCTGCCGCTATTTTCCTGCGCAGCATAGGCTCTCCCCTCGGTGTCATCAAATGAAATGCAAAGTTTTATACGCTTGATTATCGATGAAACGCAGAATTTTTAGAACCTAAAATCTGATGAAATGCAGAGATTTGAGATTATAAGCAAAAAGAAGGGACACCACCCGCGAATGTGACAAAAGAACTGTCCCTTTGTCACATTGCGCTCAGCTACTCGTCGACGACCTCGGCAAGCCAAACGTTCAGCGTATCGACCTCGGGGCAGCAGAACTTTGCCGTACCGGGCTCGTTGCCAGGCACGGTTCCGCCGTAGCGCAGGATATCGATATAGGGAAAGCCCACATGGCAGGCCATGGCGCACATCTTGCCGCGGTCTCGGTCGAAGTCAAAGACATCGCCCGGCTTATGACCATGGTGGCAGCGACACGCACCCAGCTGGTCCACGCAGCTCACGCGGATACGCGGACGCTTGCCCCGCGGCGCACCGAACGGCTTGCTCTCGCCCGCAGGCTTGACGCCGCCCTCGCCGGCGTTACTCATGGTCAATCACATCCAGGCAGGCCTCGATGGGAAGGCCGGCCGACTTGTCCTCTTGGTCGGCATTGCGCTCGATAAGCTCGGCCACCACACGCATAGCGTCGGTCGTCGCACGTTGCAGGCTCCAGCCGGCCATAACGCGACCCACGAGCACCGACGAGAACGTATCGCCCGTGCCCGGGAAATACACCGGGATCAGCTCAAAGGGAATCGTAAAGTACTCTCCCGCCACATGGTCGTAGCCGATAACGGCACTCGCCCCGTCGACCTTTGCGCTCGTGATGACCACCGACTTGGCGCCCAACGCGAGCATGGCATCCACGAGCGTACGAGCCTCGTCGGCCGTAATCTGCTCGGCCATAGGCGTATCGGTGAGCAGACACGCCTCGGTATAGTTGGGCACCGCGTAGTCGGCGCACTCGACCAGGCTGCGCATAAGGCCGATGGTCGACTCGGGCACGCCAGCGTAGAGCCTGCCGTTGTCGGCCATGATGGGGTCGACGAACACTTTGGTGCCCTTTTGCGCGCGGCGGTGGCAAAAGTCCGAGATGATGCGCGCCTCTTCTTCGGTCACGATAAAGCCGGTCGAGATGGCGTCGAATTCAAAGCCGAGTTCCTCCCAGATGGCGAGGCTCTGGCGGACATACTCCGTGGTGTCGTGGATGTAGAACTTGGGGTAGTTGAGCGTATCGGATACGAGGGCCGTCGGCAGGTTGTGGATGCGATAGCCCATGTGCGACAGCACCGGCAGCATGGCAGAAAGCGCGACCTTGCCGTAACCGCACATATCGTTGATCAGCAGCAGCTGAGTGTTCTTCATGAGTGTCCCCCTTGGGTCGGGTGCGACGCGACGGCGCCACAGTGCGACTAAGTGTAGCGCAGGGGACGTTGCAAGCGGGCGCAGGCGCCGAGGAGGGCACATTGTTGCGGAAAGGTTACGGAAATGGGAGGCAAAATCGCGGCGGTAGCGGCACAGTAGCTGCCATCTATTTACTACCATTCCAAAACTATGCCGGATTACTACGATAAACCGTCAGCTTCCAACCACAACGAATTGCACTCCGGAAAAACCGCAGGTAGACAGCTTGTGATTTTACGAAAAACAATGCCGAGGTCTGATATTTCGAATTCATCGTAGTAATCCGGCATAGTTTTGGACAAAGCAACTTCGAAAGGGTGTCACCGCAGCCCAAAATGATTCGTTTTCCTCCGTCCCCCACGGATCACTCAAATGCCAACCGAGGCAGCGCTGCAGATTGAGGACGGACAGCGAAAGCGTTCCTAAGCGAGCAAGGTGACGTGAAAGAGGAGGGCATAGGCCTTGTGGCCATGCCCGACGATTGAACGCCAGATTGCCGCTTAGGAACGTTTGCAACGTCGAGCGGTTACGGCGTTTGGCAAAACGCCGTAACTTAATAAGTTTGGTACCTTGACATTCATTTCTCATGCTCCTAGATTGGTTAGGCACAAAACAATTCCACTACCTAACTAAAGAAAGGAGCAACACTAATTCATGTGCGATGAACCTCTTAACCTTTGTTCGCACGAGCCCGGCGGCGACCCGTCACAGCCGGCGGATGTACCCGAAGCGGTCAGTGCCGAAGACAAACTCGCCAAGCGCATCCTGAGCGGCCTGGGTTTTTGCGGCCATTACATGCATTTTCATGGCGGAGGCGTGTCCGGCAAGGCGCCCATCATCTGCCTGCTGGCCAAGCAGCCCGGCGGCGAGATGTCGCAGCAGGAACTCGGCATGCACTTTGACCTTAAGCCGGGATCGCTTTCCGAAATCCTATCCAAACTCGAGGTCAACGGCCTCATCGAGCGCAGCCGTAACCCCAAGGATCGACGGCAACTCACCATTCGCCTGACCGAAACCGGCCGGGAAAACGCCCGCATCGACCAGGCGGCCCGCATCCGCTTTAGAGAACGGGCCTTTAGTGCCCTCACTCACGACGAGCGCGAGCAGCTCGCCGAAATGCTCGAGAAAATCCGTGTAACCTGGGAGGAACTGGATGATTAAAACCCTCATGGGCAGCATCCGCGACTATATGAAAGTCGCTGTTGCCACGCCATTGCTCGTGCTTGGCGAGGTGCTCTGCGAGGTGCTGATTCCATTTATCACCGCCAACCTGATCGACGCCATCAAAGACGGTGCCACCGTAGCCGAGATGCTTCCCACCGCAGGCTTTTTGGTGCTCATCGCACTGACGTCGCTTGCTTTTGGTGCCGCTGCCGGCGTCACCTGCAGCCATGCGAGCTGCGGCTTCGCCAAGAACCTGCGTCACGACCTGTTCTACAAGATCCAGACGTTCAGCTTTGCCAACATCGATGAGTTCTCGAGCTCCTCGCTCGTCACGCGTCTGACCACTGACATCAACAACGTTCAGCAGGCCTTTATGATGATCATCCGTATCGCCGTGCGCGCGCCGCTGGTCTTGATCTTCGCTTTTACCATGGCATTTATCATGGGCGGCAGCGTCGCCATGGTCTACCTGGTCATCATTCCGCTGCTGGGCTTTGGACTGTTCTTTATCATCTTTAAGGTACGCCCCATCTTCTCGCGCGTGTTCCACAAGTACGACGCCCTTAACGAGTCCGTCGAGGAAAACGTCACCGGCATGCGCGTGGTCAAGAGCTATGTGCGCGAAGACTTTGAGAAGGAGAAGTTCGCCACCGCCGCGCGCGACGTCCAGATGGACTTCACCCGCGCCGAGAAGCTGCTCGCCTTTAACAACCCCATGATGAACATCTGCGTCAACGGCGCATTTGTCGTCATCATCTACCTGGGCTCCAAGCTCATCATCACGAGCCAGGGAACGCTGTTCGACGTGGGCCAGCTCTCCTCGATCTTTACCTATGGCTTCCAAATCCTCATGAGCCTGATGCAGCTGTCGATGATCTTTGTCATGGTGACCATGGCCGACGAATCGGCTCACCGCATCACCGAGGTGCTGGCCGCCGAGCCCACGATCGCCGATCCCGCCGAGCCCGTACTCGAGGTCGCCGACGGTTCCATCGACTTTGACCACGTGAGCTTTAAGTATTCCGAGCACGCAAAACGCCAGGCGCTCGACGATATCGACCTGCACATTACGAGCGGCGAGACCATCGGCATCATCGGCGGCACCGGCTCGGCCAAGTCCACGCTCGTAAACCTCATCGCCCGCCTGTACGACGCCACCGAAGGCACCGTGCGCGTGGGCGGCGTGGATGTGCGCGACTACGACTTGGACGCCCTGCGCCACCAGGTGGCCATGGTGCTGCAGAAAAACGTGCTGTTTAGCGGCACGATTGCCGAGAACCTGCGTTGGGGCGACCCGAACGCCACCGACGAAGAGGTTCGCGAGGCCGCGCATCTGGCCTGCGCCGACGAGTTTGTCGACGGCTTCCCCAAAGGCTATGACACCTGGATCGAACAGGGCGGCTCCAATGTTTCCGGCGGTCAGAAGCAGCGCCTGTGCATTGCGCGTGCCCTGCTGCGTCGCCCCAAGATCTTGATCCTGGACGACTCCACCAGCGCCGTCGACACCAAGACCGACGCCAAGATTCGCGCAGGACTGGCAAGCTATCTGCCCAACACGACCAAGCTCATCATCGCCCAGCGCATTAGCTCCGTGCAGGATGCAGACCGCATCATCGTCATGGAGGGTGGCCACATCGCGCAGATCGGTAACCATGATGAGCTGCTTAAGACAAGCGAGATCTACCGCGAGACCTTTACCTCGCAGAACAAGATGTCTGCCGAGGGCGAGGAGAACGCCGGCGACGTCTCCGGCAACACGGCCACGGCGGCAGACAACACCGATACGACCGTAACGCAAGCCCAGACCCAGGAAGGAGGCGAGGCACATGAGTAAGGCAACGACCGCCGAGCGCGCGCTCAACCGCAAGGGCGGCACCATGTCGCGCCTCATCAAGACGCTCTTTGGCTTCTACCCCGTGCTTTTGCCCCTCGTCGTCGGCGGCGTGGTGCTCTGCGCCATCATCAACTCCATCGGCGCGACCTTCCTTCAGAGCGCCCTGCAGATCATTAGCGACTCGTGGCAGTCGGGCGACTGGACGACCGCACAGCCCAAGATTCTGCAGCTCGTGACCACCCTCGCCTGCATCTACGGCGTCGGCATCCTGTCCTCGCTGTTCTGGAACCGCGCCATGGCCATCGTCACGCAGGGCTCGCTCGAAAAGCTGCGCGAGAAGATGTTCAATCGCATGCAGGACCTGCCGATTCGCTACTTCGACACGCACCAGCGCGGCGACATCATGAGCCACTACACCAACGACATCGACACGCTGCGCCAAATGATCAGCCAGTCGCTGCCCAACCTGCTCATGACGGTCATCGTCATCGCCACGGTGTTCTTTATCATGCTGTATTACAGCGTGTGGATGTGTCTGGTTATTGTGGCAGGCGTCGCGTTTATGACCTTTATGACCAAGCTGCTCGGCTCCAACTCCGCGCGTTTCTTCATTGCGCAGCAGACCGAACTCGGCGTGGTCGAAGGCCATATCGAGGAAGTCATGAACGGCCAGAAGGTCGTCAAGGCATTCTGCCACGAGTCTGCCGCCGAGGCCGATTTTGACGAGCGCAACGAAAAGCTCTTCGAGGTCTCGCAGAAGGCCAACATGTACGCCAACATCCTCATGCCTATCCTTATGAACCTGGGTAACCTGCTCTACGTGCTGGTCGCACTGGCAGGCGGCATTTTCCTAGCGCTGGGCGTGCCCAACCTGAGCATCTCGGGCATGGCGCTGTCCATCGCCGTCGTGGTGCCGTTCCTCAATATGACCAAGCAGTTCTGCGGACAGATCGGTCAGATCTCGCAGCAGATCAACGCCGTGGTCATGGGCCTCGCCGGCGCCGACCGCATCTTTGAGCTCATCGACGAGGAGCCCGAAGCCGACGAAGGCTATGTGACGCTCGTCAACGCTCAGGTGAACCCCGATACCTGGCAGCTCGAGGAGGCCGACCACCACACCGGCATGTGGGCGTGGAAACATCCGCACCGCGCAACCGGCGAGATCGAGTACGTGCCGCTGCGCGGCGACCTGGTCATGGACAACGTCGACTTTGGCTACACGCCCGACCACGAGGTGCTGCACGGCGTGTCCGTGTTTGCCAAGCCGGGCCAGAAGGTCGCGTTTGTCGGCGCCACCGGTGCCGGTAAGACGACCATCACCAACCTCATCAACCGCTTCTATGACATTGCCGACGGCAAGATCCGCTACGACGGCATCAACGTCAACAAGATCCGCAAGGCCGATCTGCGCCGCTCGCTGGGCGTCGTGCTGCAGGACGTGAACCTGTTCACCGGCACCGTGATGGATAACATCCGCTACGGCAACCTGGACGCCACCGACGAGGAGTGCATCGCGGCGGCCAAGCTCGCAGGCGCCGACGACTTTATCACCCGCCTGCCCGACGGCTACGACACCATGCTCACCGGCAACGGCGCGCAGCTGTCGCAGGGCCAGCGCCAGCTGATTTCGATCGCACGCGCCGCCGTCGCCGATCCGCCGGCAATGATTCTGGACGAGGCCACGAGCTCCATCGACACCCGCACCGAGGCCATCGTGCAGGCGGGCATGGATAAGCTCATGGAGGGCCGCACGACGTTTGTCATCGCGCACCGCCTGTCCACCGTGCGCAACTCTGACGCGATCATCTGCCTGGACCACGGTCGCATCATCGAGCGCGGCAACCACGACGAGCTAATCGCCAAGCGCGGATATTACTACCAGCTGTACACGGGTGCGTTTGAGCTCGAGTAGGTAGGTTTGTTCCACGGAGGTCTCCCAGGCGGGCCGGGGTGTAACCTCCGTGCTCAAACATTCTCGCTTCGCTGCAAAACTGCGCGCGGAAGTTACACCCCGGCCCGCCTGGGAGACCTCCTGCGCGCAATCAACCCGTCATTAAAACAGAATAAAAGTTGGTGAGGCCCTGGCCGTTTGGCCAGGGCCTCGTTTTGTAAGGATGAGCTATTTGAGAAGCTGAGCCATGGCGTTGACGAATTTTTGGACTTGGAGGGTGGGCTCGAGCGGGTAGTGCAAAAAGACCGGCACCTCACGGCCGCACAGGAACGGCACGCCCACAAAGGCCGGGTGCACCCCCGACCACGCCCCGCAGGTGAGCACCGCGTCGCCCTTTTCCTCCGCCTCGTTAAAGAGCGCAAAGTCAAAGCTGTCCACGTCGATCACGTCAACGCCGCCGTCGGCCAAAAGGTCGATACGCAGACTGTCCATGGCGTCGTTGCCGTGGCGGAGCACGCGCAGGCGCATGCCCTCCAGGTCGGCAACCGTAATGCGTGCCTTGCGCGCCAGCGGGCTCGTGCGCGGCAGGTCGATATAAAACGGTACGTTGACGATGCGGAGCTTTTGGCAGGCATCACCCCAGCGCGGGGTCGAAAAACTCGACTGCACCACATCGACCTCGCGACCCAAGCTGCGCATGACGGATTCGCGCTCGTCATAGAGGTCGCTCACCGGCACGATCTCAAATCGCAGCGACGGTTCCAGATCGTGGATGCCCGACCACATCGACAGCGTTTGGCGCCCCGGGCACATCATCGACACGCCCAAGCGCACGGCACCGCCATCGCCCGCCGCGCGTCGGGCACGGCGCAGCGCGTCCTCGGACTGCCGCATGATCGAGCGCGCGTCGTCCACCAGCAGTGCGCCGGCCGGCGTCACCTTGACGCCCGAGTGCGAACGTTCGAACAGCGTGATGCCGAACTCGGCCTCGAAGCCCGACACCTGCTTGACGAGTGCTGGGGTCGACACGCGCAATTTTGCCGCCGCACGCGAGAAGCTTCCCAGCTCCGCGGCAGCCGATATGGCCTCAAGTCTTCGATCGTACACGTCAATCTCCTGTTTCCAGACGTATGGCAATGAACTGCCAAAGGGGGTCGTTTTGGCAGGTCACGCACTCAATTAAGGACACATCGTCTTGTAAGCTATAAACCTACGGTTAACGCCATTCTAACAAATATGCAATTCACCTGCGCAAATGCAAAGCATACGATAACCAGCGAAAACCACGTGGGTCGATTAATGGGAGCGACCCACAGGGAGGCACAAGAAGACAAGAAGGGAAGCTCCTATGAGCAACTGGCTTAAGCTCGAGGGCGATGTCTGCGCCGTGACCGGCGCGCTCGGCGGTATGGGCGTCGAGATTTGCCGCGAGTTCGCCCGCAATGGCGCCAACGTCGTCATGCTCGATCTGGACGAGGAAAAGGTCAAGGCCGCTGCCGCCGACCTCGCTGCCGAGTTTGGCATCCACGCCGAGGGCTACAAGATGAACGCCACCAACGAGGCCGAGGTTCAGGCCGCCGTCGATGCCACCATCGCCGACTTCGGCCGCGTCGACGTCCTCGTCAACACCGCCGGCATCCTGCGCTTCGCAGCCATGGAAGACCTGCCGCTGAGCGACTGGGAGCAGGTACTCAACGTCAACCTCACCGGCTACTTCATCACCTCGCAGCGCTTTGGTCGCGAGATGATCAAGGCCGGCCAGGGTCGCCTGGTGCACATCTCGACCGTCGCCAGTCACTCCCCCGAGACGTTCTCGGGCGTGTACAGCTCCACCAAGGCGGGCGTCAACATGATGTCCAAGATGCTGGCTGCCGAATGGGGCCCCTACGGCGTGCGCTCCAACTGCGTCGAGCCCTGCTTCGTCAAGACCCCCATGTCGGCCAACTTCTACGCCGACCCCGAGGTCGAGAAGAGCCGCAGCCGCCTGATCGCCACGCGCCGCATCGGCGAGGTCAGCGATATCGCCAACGCCGTCATGTTCCTGGCGTCCACGCGCTCGGACTTTACCACCGGCGACGCCATCAAGGTCGACGGCGGCTTCTCCAACATGATGGGCGACCTCACCGCCAAGCCCGGCGGCCGTCGCGCGTATGCCGACAACTACCTTAAGAACAAGGGCGTCAAGCTCTGGTCCGATGAGTCCGGCGTCGCCAAGCCGACCGACCAGTAAACCAACCCGACAGGGAGGACCCGCGGACACGCCTGTTCCTCCCCCGTATCGATTAGAAAGAGTCCAATGGCTTCCACCAACTCCAACAAGGGTCGCGCCGTCGTGCTTTCCGCCGCGTGCGTCACCATGTTCTTCATCAGCTCCATCGCGCTGTATTCCGTCGTGAGCAAGAATCTGCTCGCCGTCTATCCCGAGTGGTCCAGCGCCCTTACCTGGGCTTTCCCGGTCTTTCAGACCATCATGGCCGTGACGGGCATCTTCGCCGGCCGCATCTCCGATAAAATCGGCCCCCGCAACGTCGTGATCGCCGCCGCCGTGTGCTACGGCGTGGGCTGGTTCATGTCCGGCACCGTCACCGAACCGTGGCAATTCTACCTGTGGTTCTCGCTCGTCGCCGCCGTCGGTAACGGCCTGGGCTACAACCCGGCGCTCACCACCGGCCAAAAGTGGTTCATCGACAAGAAGGGCCTCGCCTCCGGCATCACCCTCGCTGCTTCGACCGCCGGCCCCGCCGTGCTGTCCCCGGTGCTCGCCTCGCTGCTCATCCCGAGCCTTGGCATCTTCGGTGCCCTTAAGGCACTCGGCGTCATCTTCTTTGTGACGATTGCTGCCTCCGCCCTGTTCCTGAAGGCCCCCGAGGCCGATTGGCTGCCCGAGGGCTTCGAGGCCCCCAAGGGCGGCGCGCACGCCGGCACCTTCGGCGACCTCACCCCGGGCGAGATGGTCAAGACCCCGCGCTTCTGGGTCCTCATCATCACTTTCGCCTTTGCCGCCACCGCGGGCACCCTGCTCGTGGGCAAGGTTGCCTCCATCGCCGCCGTCCAGCTCTTCGCCGATCCCACGAGCGCCGCGGCCGTCGCCCTCGGCGGCGTGGTCGTCTCCGTCAACACCTGCGCCAACCTGGTTGGCCGTCTGTCCTTTGGCCAGATCATCGACAAGCTCGGCGCCTATAAGTCGCTGCTCATCAGCCTTGTCGTCACCATCGTCGCGCTCGTCATCATGTCGATGAGCTTTACGCAGGCCATGTTCTTTGTGGCGCTCGCCCTGCTCGGCTTTAGCTTTGGCGCCTTGCTCGTCATCTACCCGCCGCTCACCGGCGGCGCCTTCGGTACCAGCAACATCGGCGTCAACTACGGCATCATGTTCCTGGGCTACGCCGCTTCCACCTGGATCAGCCAGCCCATCACTGCCGTGCTGTATCACGCCGAGGCCGGCAGCGCCGCCTACCAGCAGTCCTTCTACGGCGCCATCGTGATCGCCGCCATCGCCGTCGTGCTCACCGTCTACATGATGGTCTCCGACAGCAAGAAGAAGTCCGCCTAGTTCTACCGATGCGGCAAAGGGACAGCCCCTTTGCCGCATTCCACCGGTCACCAGTATTAAGGAGTCGAAATGTCTGAGCTCAACCCCGTCCGCATTGCCGTTATCGGCGCCGGCGCCATGGGCCGCAACCACATCCGCTTTGTCACCGAGGAGCCCGAGGCCGAGCTCGTCGCCATCGCCGACGCCTTTGAGGGCGCCCGCGCCACGGCCGAGGCCGCCGGCGTGCCGTTTTACACCGATCCCGTCCAGATGATGGACAAGGTCAAGCCCGAGGCCGTCATTATCGCCACCCCCAACGACCTGCACTTGGGCGTTGCCCGCGAGGCCGTGAAGCGCAACATCGTGCCGTTGGTCGAAAAGCCGATCTCTAACGATCTCGAGGACGCGCAGGCCTTCGCCGCCGAGGCCGAGACCGCCGGCGTGCCCGTGCTCGTGGGTCAGCACCGTCGCCACAACCCCTTCGTCAACAAGGCCAAGGAGATCATCGAGTCCGGCGAACTGGGCAAGCTCACCGTGTCGAGCTTCCACTACATGATCTATAAGAATGACGAGTACTTTGACGTCGAGTGGCGCCGCAAGAAGGGTGCCGGCCCAATCCTGGTCAACCTGGTGCACGACGTCGACCTGCTCCGCTACCTGCTGGGAGAGCCCGTTGCCGTCCAGGGCATGCAGTCCAGCGCCGCCCGCGGGTTTGAGACCGAGGACTCCGCCGTGGTCAACGTCCGTTTTGCCGATGGCGCGCTCGCGAGCATGACCATCTCCGACGCCACCGCCAGCCCCTGGAACTGGGAGGCAACCGCTCGCGAGGACCCGCAGTACCGCCCCTTCGACGCCGACGTCTACTTTATCGGCGGCACTAAGGGTGCCCTGTCGCTGCCCCGCCTGCACCAGTTCTCCTACGACGGCGCCTCCAGCTGGCACAAGCCGCTGCAGATGGGGATTCCGGCCGTCGACCCGGCGCTGCCGCACAAGATGCAGCTCAAGCACTTTGTGAAGGTCGTTCGCCGCGAGGTCGAGCCCGTCGTGACCCCCGCCGACAACGTTAAGACGCTCACGCTGCTTAACGCCATCAAGGAGGCCGCCGAGACCGGCCAGCTCGTCGAGCTGTAATGCCTTAAGAGCGGCCGCGGCAGAAACCCCATGCCGAACCCCTCGGTCCGCCACAAATATGCCCCTCTTCTTTGCCCCGCGAGCAGCCTCCTGCCCGCGGGGCTTTTTTGACTCCTCTGGCGATGATTTCTGGAGCGGGGGGCTATTTTGCGCCTCAGCTTGATTCGTTCGCCACGAAATGGGCCTATCTACTACGTTTAACCGATTGCCCTCAACCATGCCGAATTTCGCGAAATTAAAACCGCAGGTAGACGGCTTGCCGATTTTCGGAGAACCCAGGTATGGTCAGCCCCTACGGGTAAAACGTAGTAGATAGGAAGTTTTCATGGCACGGTCCCAAAACAGCCTTTTGGGACGGGTGGTATCCTTGGTAGCCCTGTGCTGCAAACGCACCCTAAACGCAAGGAGTCCCATGGATCTTATCGCCCAGCTCGCCCGCGAGCTCAACCTTAAGGCCGCCAACATCGAAGCGGCCGTCAAGCTCATCGACGAGGGCAACACCATCCCCTTTATCTCGCGCTACCGCAAGGAAGCAACGGGCGGCATGGACGACGTCGCCCTGCGTGCGCTCGACGAGCGTCTGTCCTACCTGCGCAATCTTGAGCAGCGTAAAGAGGACGTCATTCTGCTCATCGACGCCCAGGGCAAACTCACGCCCGAGCTTGAGCAGCAGATTCGCGAGGCCACGCAGCTCCAACGTGTCGAGGACCTCTACAAGCCCTACCGCAAAAAGCGCATGACCCGCGCGCAGAAGGCCCGCGAGGCCGGCCTGGAGCCGCTCGCCAACATGATCATCATGCAGACCTCGGCCAAGGGCAGTGCACTCGACACCGCCGCGGAATACGTCAACGAGGAGGCCGGCTTCGACACGCCCGAAAAGGCGCTCGCCGGCGCCGCCGACATCGTTGCCGAGACGGTGGCCGAAGACCCCGAGAACGTCGCCGACCTGCGCGCCTTTACGCAAAACACCGCCGACATCGTCGTCGAGGCCACCGACCCCGCCGAAAAGACTCCCTACGAGCCGTACTACAGCTATAACGAGCCGCTGCGCCGTATTCCCAACCACCGCGTGCTGGCTATCGACCGCGGTGAGCGCGAGGGCAAGCTCCGCGTGCGCGTGAACGTCGACGGCGCTGCCGCCACGGCACGCCTCGGCAGCCGTTGGCCCCGACGCCAGGGCGTGTTTGCCCCCATCTTCGATGCCGCCATCGCTGACGGTTACAAGCGCCTGATGGCCCCCTCGCTGGAGCGCGAGGCCCGCGCCAAGCTCACCGTCCGCGCCCAGACCGAGGCCATCAACGTCTTTGCCAAGAATCTCGAGGGCTTGCTCTCGGCGCGCCCCGTGCGCGGTGCCCGCGTGCTCGCGCTCGATCCGGGCTACCGCACCGGCTGCAAGGTCGCCGTCATGGACGAGACCGGCAAGCTACTCGACCACGGCGTGGTCTACCCTACCAAGCCGCGCCACGACGTCGCCGGCACCAAGCGCGAGCTCGCCCGCCTCGTCAAGAAGGACGGCGTCAACACCATCGTCATCGGCAACGGCACCGCCAGCCGCGAGACCGAGGAAGTCGTCTCGGAGTTTATTGCCGAGCAGGCGCCCAGCCTTCGCTACACCATCGTCAACGAGGCCGGCGCATCGGTGTACTCCGCCTCCGAGCTCGCCAGCCAGGAGTATCCCGACCTGGACGTCACCGTGCGCGGCGCCATGAGCCTGGGCCGCCGCCTGCAGGACCCGTTGGCAGAGCTCGTCAAGATTCCGCCCCAGTCCATCGGCGTGGGCCAGTACCAGCACGACCTTGACCAGGCCGAGCTCTCGCGCACCCTGGGCCATGTGGTGGAGGACGTCGTCAACCGCGTGGGCGTCGACGTCAACACCGCAAGCGCGAGCCTGCTGGGCTACGTGTCGGGCATCACGCCGAGCGTGGCCAAGAATATCGTGGCCTACCGCGAGGAAAACGGCGCCTTTACCGATCGTCGCCAGCTCAAGAAGGTCCCCAAGCTGGGACCCAAGGCATATCTCAACGCCGCGGGCTTCCTGCGCATTAACGGCGGCAAGAACCCGCTCGACGCGACAAGCGTCCACCCCGAGAGCTACGAGGTGGCCACGTCCGTCCTGGAGCGCGCCGGTGTGGCGGCCAGTGAACTCAGCCGCGGCGGCGTGCCCGATATCGAGCGCCGCCTGGGCAGCATCTCGGCGCTGGCAAGCGACCTGGACTGCGGCACCCTCACGCTCATCGACATTGTCAACGAGCTCAAGAAGCCCGGTCGCGACCCGCGCGACGACGCGCCCGAGGTAGTCTTTAGCCGCTCGGCACTTTCCATCGACGACCTGGAGCCGGGCATGGAACTCAAGGGCACGGTGCGCAACGTCGTCGACTTTGGCGCCTTCGTCGATGTGGGCGTGCACCAGGACGGCCTCGTACATATCTCCAAGCTAGCCAACCGCTTTGTCAAGCACCCCAGCGACGTCGTGCGCGTCGGCGACACGGTCAAAGTGTGGGTCGAGAAGGTCGATCGCGACCGCAAGAAAATCTCCCTCACCATGGTGCAGGGGAAATAAACCACTGTAGGCGCTCGGCAGGCCCCATCCTGCCGAGCGCCTCTCCTTCTAAAGCGATTTGGCGATATCCCGAAGTGCAAAACGTCGTTCCGTTGAGGCTCACCTGCATTTTTTGAGTTATGCGGCCTCGTTGTGCCACGATAACAACCCTTCAAGTCACCAAACGCAACAAATAGGCGTCAGATATTCCACAAATGTCCCGTATCGGCACCCACAGAGATACAGTACAAGACAGTTTTCAGCCACATTGGCAATCCCGGCGGCAATCAGAGGCCGCATAACTCGATTTTTGTTGGTGGGACCCTTAAGGCTCGGGCCACGAGAACAAGCGATTAGAGATTCGCCGATGCTTTGTGTTGGATGCCATGCATTGAGGCAAAGGTAAAGCGGAAAACTATGGGTGACTTGCGGGTCGCCTCGAACACATAGCCGGCAAGTTCTTTTGCCTTGACGATGACTGCTAACTCGGGACGGATCGTCTTGGATACATGATAGTTATAGATTAGAAGATTGTTAGATTACAGATTGATCCATAAAGCGGGACGAACAGCGACGTCCGAGCAGTTCACGTAGTAGCCGTCGGAGTCCACGTAGCCGTCTGCGGCGACGAGGGCCGCGAAGTCCGAGTCGGCACCCGACGAACGAAGCCACCAGACGCATGCGCCGTTATCCTCGTCCTTATATGCACCGTTGTTCACGGCCTGCTGGGTCAGCTCGCACATACCGTAGTCCCCAAAATCGCTCCGCGCCTCATCGACGGAAAGCAGCGTGGGGGCGCCATCAATCTTATTCATCTCATCGTCCGTAAAGCCTGGGAAGCAAAGTCCTCTTCGAGCCACGCCTTAAGGTCGGAGGAGTTCCAGTCGTTGCCGTCATCCGCATCTTCGTTAAAAGCATGGGCATCGAGGGCCTTCTCACTCACGACATAGGCGCGGTCGCCCTCAACCTCCAGGACACGCCACTCGATGGGCTCCTTGCCGTTTGAGATATTGCCATCCTGCTCATAGGAGCCAAACTTGACCACGTCGCCCACCTGCGTCCCCTTAAGCACAGGCATGACAAAGAAGGCAACGTTCAGCACGAACGCGACGATGACGGCTGCGATACCAATAAAAACTGGAGCCTTTTTCTTAGCGCTAGGCATTTTGACGGACTCGGGCGCAACGCTTTGCTGAGTGGGCACGACGCCAGGTGCCATGTCTGAGGCTATAGCCGGATTACCAATTTCGCCTGAGGGAGAGGGGGTCACAGACACCGCAGGGAGCGGATTGCCGCAAGCCACACAGAACCTGGCCTCGTCGATGTTCTTGGTACCGCACCTGGGACAGAACATGGGATTCCCCCTTCCTCAATCTTCTTCCACATCCAAAAGACTAGATCGTGGCAGTACAAACTTGCTGCGCAACATGTCCCAAAGGCGAAGATATCCGTGCGAGCGTCGCCCCGCTTGCGTCGCACCCCCCCTTCCCGTCGACAACAAAAGGCGCCGCCCCATCAAAGAGACAGCACCGACCTGGACTCGTGCGGCGCGAGTAAACCGCCAAAGCAAGGGTCCTCCCTCTCGCGTCGTGCAAAATCGCGAGTATTCTGCAAATTCCACCGTTCCGGATGCCCCTCAGAGACGAAAAAGTAAGAAACAGCCCCCGTTTTAGCGTTTTTAGAGACAAAACGGGGGCCGTTCCGTGCTTCAGCTAGCTGGTAAAAGCCTTTACCTTGCTGAATACTCTCAATTTTGCACGGCGCAGGCGAGGGTGCCTTTGTCCACGGCAGGATATGGAAGCCGATTACCAACCTACTGGTAAGTTCGTGTCGGTAGCCCCGGCCTTTCCTTTGCCTAGCGCGACCCTCGCGGAGCGCGTGAGCGATAGGGAAAGGAAAGGCCGGGGGCGAACAGCCCGCGGTACAGTCGGTGTTCGCGCTACGGCAGGATATGGAAGCCGAGCGAGGCGATATCCTTGGCAAAGCCGCGGACGGTGTCGAGCGAGACCTCGTACGGGTCACGGCCGATGTTCTTGCGTTTGGCCAGGATGCTGTTGGGCACCGTGATGATCTGGCAACCGCAGGCCTCGGCCTGGTAAATATTGATGAGCTCGCGTGTGGACGCCCACAGGACCTCGCAGTTGGGCTTGGCGGCGGCCTTCTTGACCGACTCCGTCATAAACGGAATGGGATCGACACCGGTGTCGGCGATGCGGCCGGCAAAGAGCGAAATGACGGACGGCGTCTCGACGTCAACGGCCTCGACCATCTCGTCGACCTGCTCGGGCGTAAAGATGGTGGTGACGTTAACCTTGATGCCGTCGGCCGAAAGCTTGCGGACCAGCTCGGCGGTGGACTCGCCCTTGGTGGTCACGCATGGAATCTTGACGTAGACGTTGTCGGCCCAGGTAGCGATCTCGCGCGCCTCGACCTCCATGGTCTCGACGTCGTCGGCAAAGACCTCAAACGACACGGACACATCGGTGATGTGGGCCAGGACCTCCTTGGCAAACGCGCGGTAATCCGTCACGCCGCCCTTCTTCATAAGGGACGGGTTGGTCGTGAAACCCTGAACGTTGCCGTTCTCGTACATGTCGAGCATGCCCTCGAGGTTTGCACCGTCAGCGAACACCTTGATTGCCATCTGCCTGATTCCTTTCGCTTGCACATGGGCGTTAAACTGCTAAACACTTTACCTACGTTTATCAAGGCGTGAGCTGCGGTTTTTTATCTTCTCGGCGAACGGTATAAACACCTCAGTGTTTGGATTGATAAATCGATTGAGCATGCAAAAGCAAAGAGTCGCAGTTTGAGCAAACGTCAGAACGCGGGATTCATTAGATGAGGCCAAAATGCTGCATCGCGGTGACGGTACCATCGTGCGCGACATCGTCGGTCACGTAGCCGGCGATCGCCTTGACCTCGGGCATGGCGTTGCCCATGGCGACAGCCGTCTCGACGGCAGCGAGCATGCCCAGGTCGTTACCCGAATCGCCGAAGCCAAAGGTGCGCGCGTTGCCGGTGCGACCCAGGTATTCCAGCGCTCGCGCCACGCCCACGCCCTTGTCGATGCCCTTGGGGCTCAGCTCGCGATTCTGACCACCGGTGTTGCACAGCTCAAACTCGTGATCGATAAAGCCATCATCGTTGGCTACGCGAGCCAAACTGGGCACATTGAGGCATACCTTGCCCACGCGCAAGCTGCCGTCGATGCGCATCTCCTCGGCGCTGTGCACCACAGAGGTACCGATTAAAGACGAGCGCTCAACGCCCACAGGCTCCAGCGCAAAAGTCGCAGCATTGGACTCGAAAAAAACCTCGATGCCGGCATCCACAACGCGACGCGCAAGCTCCTCAACAATGTCTTCGTCAAAGCAGTCCTCATGCACCACGCGGCCCTCGACCTCGAGCGTCGCCCCCGCCATGGCAACGATGCCCGCCGGGTTCAGCGCGCGCAGGCCATCGGCGATGAGCCACAGGGGACGACCCGTGCAGATAAATGCCTGGTGACCCGCATTGCGCAAGCGACCAAATGCATCAACAACAGCCTTCGACGGATGTATTGCATTGAAGTCCTTGTCGGTCATATCGTCGGGATCAAACGACGTCAGCGTGCCGTCCACGTCAAAAAAGAGCACGGCGGAATCAGGGCACGCATCAATCATATGGGTTCCTTTCGAGGACAAGGGCAAACGAAGCATCCATCATATAATGGAGCGACGCAACCAGAGAGGTCACCCATGGAATTTTATGCAAGCTGCCCCGAGGGCTTTGAATCCGCACTCGCCGACGAGCTCAAGTGGCTCGGGCTTTCGCATGTCCGCCGCCTGAAGGGCCGCGCTACGTTTGAGGGCGAGCTCGAAGAAGGCTACCGCGCCTGTCTGTGGTCGCGCCTGGCGAGCCGCGTGTTCGTGGTGCTTGGGCGCTTTGAGGCACAGGATGCCGATGAGTTGTACGACGGCGTTTACGACATCGCCTGGGAGAGCATTGTTCGCCCCGGCGCCACCATCGCCGTCACTGCCCGCGGCGTGACCGAGCAGCTGCGCAACACGCGCTTCTCGGCCCTGCGCGCCAAGGACGCGCTGTGCGACCGTCTGGCCGAGACCACGGGCCGTCGCGCCGATGTCGACGCCGCCGATCCCGACGTTCACCTGCTGCTTTCGCTGCGTCAGCGCCGCGCGAGCATCAGCTTGGACCTTTCGGGCGACCCGCTGTTCAAGCGCCTGCCGCCCGCCGCGACCCGCGCCGGCGAGGGCACACACGTGCTGCGCCCCGATTACGCCGCCCTGGTGCTGGCGCAGGTCGGCTGGACTGCACTGTGCGAGCGCGAGCTAACGGCCGACGATTACGAGAACGAAGCCCTGCCCACGCTGGTCGACGCCTCGTGCGCCGGCGGCGGCCTGCTGTTGGAGGCCGTGAACATTCTGACCGACCGCGCCCCGGGCGCCGTCCGCGAGCGCTGGGGCTTTGAGGGCTGGCAGTTGCACGACGCCGCCCTGTGGGAGCAGCTGCGTGCCAAGGCGCGCGAGCGCGAGACGGCGGCACGCGAGCGCCAGGCGCGCATCGTTGCCGTGGATGTTGACCCCGGCGCCCGCAAGACTGCTGAGCGCATGGTCAAGTGTGCCGGCTACAAGCGCTTTGTCGATTTTTGCGCCGCCAAGTCCGCCACCGTGCTGGACCACGCGGGCGCCGTCGCCGGTGCCGTCGTGGTCGCAGACACCACCGAAACCCCGCTTTCGCTCATGCATGACGCCATGACGCTGGTCGGTGAGCTGCGCCGCGCGCCCGAGCTTGCCGCGGCGCCGGTCGCCGCGCTCACCCGCGACGGATTACTGGCCCGCGCGCTCCACGCCGAGCCCGAGCGCTCGATTGCCGTCATGCCCAACAACGAGGAGGCGACCGTCGAAGTCTGGCCTTCTCTCGACCACGCCGCCGCAGCGTTTGAGGCTGCGACCAGCGCGGATGCCGAGGCCGAGGTTGAGGATGCCAACGACGTCAACGACAAAGCCGCCGCTCCCGCCATGCCCGAGCCTGCCGCCATGCTCGACCTGGGCGACGGCAAGCCGCTGCCCGTGCTCATCCCCGAGTCGGAGCAGTTCGCCAACCGCCTGCGCAAGAATGCCCGTCTGCGCCGCAAGTGGGCCAAGCGCGAGGGCGTGAGCTGCTACCGCGTCTACGATGCCGACCTGCCCGACTACTCCGCCGCCATCGACCTGTACGAGGGCTGTCCGCAGACGCCGGGCCGCTGGCTTGTCATCGCCGAATACGCCGCGCCCAAGACCATCGATCCCGCGTTGGCCCAGGCCCGTATGCTCGACATTCTGGCCATCGCGCCGCGCATCCTAGATGTTCCCGCCGAGCATGTGCACGCCAAGGCTCGCATGCGTTCGCGCGGCGGCTCACAGTACGGCAAGCAGGGCGCCGGCAAGGGCGGCTCGGGCGAGCGCGCCAATATCGCTCGTCGTCGTCTGCCGCTCATCGAAGAGGGCGGGCTCACCTTTGCCGTCAACTTTGACGACTACCTGGATGTGGGCATCTTCCTGGACCACCGCGTCACCCGCAACCTAGTGCGCGAGCACGCCAAGCAGGCGCGCCGCTTCCTCAACCTGTTTGCCTACACCGGCACTGCCACCTGCTACGCGGCCGATGGCGGCGTCGAGGAGACCGTGACAGTCGACCTCTCCAACACCTATCTGGACTGGGCCGAGCGCAACATGCGCCAGAACGGCTTTGTGGGGCCTCAGCATCACTTTGTGCGCGACGACGTGCTCGCCTGGATTCGCGACCAGCGCCAGACGCGCAACCGCTGGGACCTAATCTTTGTCGACCCGCCCACGTTCTCGAACTCGTCCAAGATGGGCCGCCGCACCTGGGATGTCCAGCGCGACCATGTTGAGCTTTTGGCTGGCGTATCGCGCCTGCTCGCGCAGGGCGGCCATGCCATCTTTAGCTGCAACCTGCGCGGCTTCCGCCCCGAAACGCGCAAGCTCGCGCGCGCGGGCGTGGTATTGGAGGACATTACGGCACAGACCATCCCCGAGGACTTCGCGCGCAACCAGAAGGTGCACCACTGCTACATCGTGCGCCGCCTGCCCATCGAGGACGCCATGGCAGAGGTCGGCTTTAGCGCCGAGGAAATTGCCGAACGCGTCGAGGAACTGCGCAACCCCGAGGCCCGCAAGCCCCGTGCGGCAGCACCCGCGCACGCGCAGGCCGGCAACGGCAAGTCCAACTTTGCCGGCAAACCCTCCCCCGCCGGCAAGCCCAAAAAGAAGAAGTTCTACGCCAGCAAGCCCAAGGGCAAATAACAAAGTTGCGGTGGAATACGGACTGTTTTGCCTGGAATTAGGCAAATTTAGACCGTATTTCACCGCAACTCATATTGGGATGGTGGTTGGCGATCTAGCCTTGGGTGACCAGGCGATAGCCGATACCCACGTGCGTTTGGATATAGCGCGGGTGCGCGGGGTCGGACTCAATCTTTTTGCGCAGCGTACCCATAAAGACACGCAGGCTCGCCAGGTCGCTCTTAGTTGCCGTGCCCCAAATCTCGTGCAAGATAAACTGGTGCGTCAGCACCTTGTCGGCATTATGGGCCAGCAGGCACAGCAGTTTGTACTCGATCGGCGTCAGGTGCAGCTCCTCGCCGTCCATCGTGGCGATGCCAGCGTCAAAGTCGATATGCAGCTCACCGGTATCGAACGTGCCCTCGGACGCACCCATGCCAACCTGCGCATACGAGAGACGCCTGAGCGTGGTGCGAATGCGCGCGAGCAGCTCCTCGACCGAAAACGGCTTGGTCAGGTAGTCGTCGGCGCCGGCATCGAGCGCGCGAATCTTGTCCGCATCCTCGCTGCGTGCCGAGACCACGATGATCGGCATACCCGACCACGTGCGCACCGACTCGACCACCTTGACGCCGTCCATATCGGGCAGGCCCAGATCGAGCAGCACGATGCTCGGCGCCTGCGACGAGGCGGCAGCGATAGCGGCATGGGCGGTCTCCACGGCCATATGGCGCAAGCCGTGCGCCTCGAGCGCGGCGACGATAAGGTTGCGAACGGCGGGGTCGTCCTCAACGACCAAGATGAGCGGTTTCACGGCAGAGTTCGACACAGCGTTACTCCTTATCAAACGAAACGTCGGCGGCGGGAAGCTCAATCGTAAAGACCGAGCCGTGCGGATCCGCCGCGGCAACCTCTATGCTACCGCCATGCGCCAGCATAATGGAGCGGCAGAGCGAAAGCCCCAGGCCCACACTGCGATGGCCATCGGCCAAACCGTGGTTGGCGGTATAGAACGACTCAAAGATGCGCGCCTGGTCCTCGGGGTCAATGCCCGGCCCGTCATCGGCAACGGCGCACGTCACGCTGCCGTTGACAACCGCGATCGAGACCACAATGTGCGAGCCCGCCGGCGTATAGGTGACGGCGTTGTTCACCAGATTCACCACCACCTGCACCATCAGGCGCGCATCGACATTGACCAAGGCCGGCTCATCGCACGACACCACCTTAAGATCGTGCTCGTGCACGGCAGGGCTCACGTGGCGCAGCGCCTCCTCCACAATGTCATCCATGAGCTCCAGCGTGGTCGACAGATGCATGCCGCCGCCCTCGAGCTTGGTGATGGCAAGCAGGTTTTCGACGGTGGCGTTGAGCCACAGCGCATCCGAGCGAATGGATTTGAGCATGTTGCGGCGCGTCTGACTGTCGAGCACGGCCGTTCCGGTCGAACCCTGATCGAGCAGCACGTCGGCATTGCCCGAGATACTGGTAAGCGGTGTACGCAAGTCGTGTGAGATAGAGCGCAGCAGGTTGGCGCGCAGTTGCTCGTTTTTGGCGAGCACCGCCGCCTCCTCGCGGGCCTCCATGGCGCGGGCGCGATCGAGTGCCAGCTCGCCTTCGCTCACGATGGCATCGGCCAGCATCCGCTCCTCGTGCGTCAGCACGTCGGGCGCGGCAACGATAGCCAGCACGCCCACCACCGAGGCGGGGTCGCCCGAGCGCACGAAGCTGTCGCCCGTGCGAACCGTCAGGTAGATGCCATAAAACGCCGAGCCGCCATAGGTGGCATCGAGCGGCGTTCCCACATAGGCGGACGCCGAGAGCCGCGGCGGCATCTGCGGCGCCAGTTCGTGCACCGGCGCGGCATCTCCCACGGCCGTGTATGTCGCACGCGGCAGCAGGTCATCGCCCTCGGCGTCGGCGCTGTACCACACGACCGGGCAGCCCGAAAGACGCGCCAGCTGCGTTGCCATGGCATGGACAATCTGCTGCTGATCGGCGCACCGCTGCAGCATACGGTTGGTCTCGAGCACCATGTGCGTACGGCGGTCGCTGGCGGCAGCCTGTGCCAGGGCGCGGCGCAGGGCCAACGCAATCGAGCTCGACACAAGCGAGACCACAAACATGATGAAGAACATGCCGGGATAGACGCGGTCGATAAACGACAGCGAGTAGCGCGGATCGACAAACAAGAAGCTGTAGAGCGCCACGGCGGCAGCCGAGCTCAACAGGCAATACAGGCGGCTCCAGGTGAAAAAGGCGCACAGCTGCACGGCAAACACGTAGACGATCATGATGCTGGGAGCGAGACCGGGGCGGTCGAGCAGCACGCCCACAATCGTCGCCGCTAACAGCAGCCCCGCCGCCACGCAGATGTCGTACAGGGGGCCGCGACGCGTCGACGTCGTGCGCCGCCACCAAAAGTTTTCGGCAATATCGCCGTCCGCATGGACGTCCATCGACACCGCACCCCTCCCTCAAAAATAAAAACCACCACAAAGGGGACAGGCACCTTTGTGGTGGTTTCCCTCGTGGTGGTTCTAAGTGTAAAGCCTTCTACGACCGGCAGTCGCTAGACAAACAGTACGTGCGCGAGCAGGGCACACACGCACACCGCTCCAAATACCAGTGCCACGATCGAAATTACGCGATCGGCCATGTCCATGTTGGCACGGTTCGTCAAAAACCGATCTTCGTCAGCATCGGCGCGCGCCTCACACACCAGCTCGGCAACCACCTCGCGGCTATCAAGTATCTTTGCATCCATGTTTGCCTCTCCGGCCCCAATCTTGTCCATCGAAAACCAACTCCATGCAACCCGTCGGCGCCTACGGGCGCTCGTTGGGGGCCAGGCGCTGCATCTTGTTCACAGCCTTGAACTTGGTGAACAGCGGCACATACTCAAAGCTCACGTTGGAGTTCTCCAGGCCATACCAGCGCGCCGGCGTACCGGCGGCGCGGCGGATGATGTACTTGAGCGTGATGGCCGTACGCTCGCTCGGCTCCACATCGCTTTCGGGCGCCAGAAGCTTGCGGATCATAACGAACTTGAACGTGCCGATGTTACCCGGATCCTTATAGACCGAGTAGTCATGCGTCTGCGGCGGCAGCTCGCCGGTGGCAGCCAGGTCCTGAACAACCTGACGCAGGTAGGCATTGACGCGCTGGTTGATCTTGTAGCCCAGGTACAGATGCACGCGGAACACGTAGTCGGTGCCGAACGTCTCGACCGAATAGGCAAAGGTGTGCGGTTCGTCCATGGTCTCGACATTCACAAACCACCAGGCGCGGGCGCGCTTGGGATGCTTATCCAAGATCGAGTAAACGATATCGCGGTCGATGTAGTCGGTATGGGTGTCCTTGGTCAGGTACACGATGTTGTCGCTCACGAGCTCGTAACGGTCGTCGTCGCGCAGGCGCTTGAGCTGCGGCAGGTAGCTGCGCAGCGGCAGTAGCGTAAACTGGCGCTGCTCGACCGCCGTGCCGTTGTACCAGCACACCATAATGCCCATGATGAGTGCAGCCATAAGGATGGTGAAATAGCCGCCGTGGAAGAACTTAGTGAGCGAACTCACAAAGAAGAAGCCTTCGAGCAAAAGGAAGAAGGCCACGAAGATCCACGGAGCAACCTTGAGCTTGCGTTCCTCGTGCAGGTAGAAGAAGAGCAGCAGCGTGGTGCACATCATGGTCAGCGTAATGGCAAGGCCGTAGGCGGCTTCCATATGCGCCGAGTTCTGGAACAGCAGCACCACGATGACGCAGCCCACGAGCATGACGTTGTTGACCATGGGAATATAGAGCTGGCCCTTGGTCTCGGCAGGATAGAAGACCTGCATGTGCGGCATAAGGTCCAGACGGCTGGCCTCGGACACCAGCGAGAATGCGCCGGTGATGAGCGCCTGCGAGGCAATGATGGCCGCGACGGTGGAAAGGCCGACGGCAAAGGGACGCAGGCCCGGGGTGAGCATCTGGTAGAAGGGGTTGAGGTCGGCGATACCCATGAGCTCGGGGTTGGCGGCGTTGTTGATAAGCCACGCGCCCTGGCCCATATAGGAAAGCAGCAGACAGCACTTAACGAACGGCCAGGTGGCGTAGATGTTGCCGCGGCCCACGTGGCCCATGTCGGAATAGAGCGCCTCGGCACCGGTGGTGGCAAGGAAGCAGCTGCCCAGAATCATGATGCCCGCGTGGTTGTTGGGGCTCAACAAAAAGCCGATGCCACGCAGCGGGTTGAGGCACAGCAGCACCGCGGGGTGCTGGAAGACAAAGAACAGACCCGTGCCGCCCAAGAACAGGAACCACAGCGTCATGATGGGGCCAAAGGCGTGACCGATCTTGGCCGTACCGATACGTTGTACCAAGAAGAGCGCGATGATGATGGCAAGCGTGATGGCCACGACACGGCCCTGATCGTCACCCAACACAGCATGGACCGCCGGGATGGTGCGCAGGCCCTCGATGGCCGTGGTAACGGTAACGGCCGGCGTCAGGATGCCGTCGGCGAGCAGCGCGGCGCCACCCAGCATGGCGGGGATGATAAGCCACTTGCCACAGCGCTTGACCAGGCTGTACAGGGCAAAGATGCCGCCCTCACCATGGTTATCGGCGCGCAGCGAGATGAGCACATACTTGATGGTGGTCAGCAGCGTGACCGTCCACACGACAAGGGAGAGCGCGCCAAGCACGAACTCCTCCGTCACGCTTCCGATGCCGCCGTTGCCGGCAACGAGCGCCTTGGTTACATACATAGGGCTGGTGCCGATATCGCCGTACACCACGCCCAGCGTGACGAGCATCGCCGAGATGCTCACAGGAATCGCAGCGTGCGAGGCTGCCTCCTTGGCCTTTTGTTCCATAAGCCGGTTTCCTCCCAACTTTAATGTTCGAAGGAATTATAGGTAATCGGCCCATGTTTGAATGGCACTGTTTTCCCAGCTAAATAAACATTTATACGGCCTTTAGGCCACCGCGGCGATATGAAATGTAACAAAGGGACTGCCCCTTTGTCACATTCGTCATTTTCCAAGCCAGTTTTTGAACCACCACTCCATGGAGCGACTCATCTCGACCATAAAGGGACTCGTGTGTTTGCGGGTGTAGATATCCACCACGCGCTCGCCCACCTCGCGGGCATGCGGGCGAAACATCGCATCCATCTCGGCCACCTGCGCGTCCATGGTCGCGGCATCCGCACGGCAGTAGCGCTCCTCGTGCACCAGGTTCACCACGGGGTGCGCAATGGCCGAGCGCTCCTTACGGGGCGTGCCGATGATGAGCATCGATAGCGGCATGGTATAGGGCGGCAGATCGAGCAGCTCGGCAACTTCCTCGGCATTCTCGACGATATCACCGATGTAGCAGCTCCCCAGTCCCAGGGCCTCGGCGGCAACCACGGCGTTTTGCGCGGCGATCACGGCGTCCTGGGCCGCGATGGCAAAGTCGCCCAAACCCGGCGCGCGGCGGGGCGCCTTGCCCGTGCGCTCAACAAACTCGGGCTCAAAGCAGCCCACGTGCTCAAACAGATCGATCCACTTGGCATAATCGACCACAAATATGAGTGCCCAGGGCGCCTTGGCGATCATGGGCTGGTGGTCGCACAGGTCGGCCAGACGGTCCAGCGTAGCCTGCTCGCGAATGCTCACGATGGAATACATCATCATGGCGCCCGCCGACGGCGCGCGACTCGCCGCATGCAGAATCGCCGCCCGCTGCTCGTCGGTCACCGCTACGGGACGGTCGTTATCATCGCGCGCAAAAGCGCGCGTGGACGAACGGTGCTCCAAAATGTCCAGCACCGCGTTGCCCGTAGTCTCGACCGGATAGCCGCACGTATCCACGACCGCAGCTCCGTCGCCGCCCATGTCCGCCTTGCAAACCTGCTCGCTCATCGCCCTACCCTCGCCAATTCTTTAAGAAGCCTTTACGTTTCCGTGTAATTCCCGTCCATTATCGCGCAGGTCGCCACTACATTGCGCCGTAACGCCACACATGCGCGTTAATATGGCTGATTGTTGTGCGCAGCCCGCAAATGCAGCGCATATTTAGGTAACAATCGGGTAAACCCCCGCTTTCGTAGGTTTTAGTTTGTGAGGAGTCTCAGCATGTTCGCTGCCGCCATCTCGCTCGTCGGTCTTGCGGTGACCGTCTACCTTGTCTTGCGCGAGGCCAAGGCCATTCGCGCAAAGTCGGGCACCGTTGCCAAAAGCGCTCTTGGGTGGAGCGTCGCCTTCGGCCTGTTCCAGCTCTTTTTGACCATTTGGGGCGCCATTGGCCTCGTCGCTCAAAACGAGCCGCTCGCCTTTGTGATGCTCATCCTGACCAACGCCATTCTCACCGGATGCGCTTGGGCCAGCATCGCCCGCGACCGCATCGCACCGCGCGTCTTTGCGTTCGCTGCCACCGATGCGCCCGCCCCCACTGGCAAGCTCGCCCGCCTGCGCGGCGCCTTTGTGGGTAAACCGCTCGTCGCCGCCGTCCTGTGCCTGCTGCTCGCCGGCGTCTTTGCGCTGCTGGGCATGGAGGTCTCATCCAACCACGACTTTACCTGGGTCTACCCCCTGTGCATCCTGCTCGAGTGGGCCATCATCACCGTGCTCATGGTCGGCCTATTCTTCCTATTCCAGCGCCACGGCGCAGCTCCCGCGGTCCTGACCTTTGCCCTCTTTGTCCTGGGCATTGCCGAGTTCTTCGTCATCACGTTTAAATCCATGCCCATCCAGCCGGGCGACCTTTCGGCCATCTCCACCGCCGCCGCGGTCGCCGGCACCGGCTACACCTTCTCCATCTCGCTGTTCTGCGTGCTGTCCATGGGCTTTACCGCCATCGCCATGCTGCTATGCGAGTACGCCGGCCTGGTGGCACCGCACCGTCAGAAGGGTGCCGCCAACGCCAAGCGCATGCTGCTCACCAACCTGCTCGTGGCGGTGCTGTGCCTGGGTGGCGTGACCGCGCATGTCACGCTCATCGACTACTACAACACCCTCGGCATCACCGTCTACACCTGGCGCCCGCTCGAGAGCTACTGGCGCGAGGGCTACCTGCCCGCCTTTATTAGTGCAGCGCAATCCATTAAGCCGCCCAAACCCGCCGACTACTCCGTCGATGACGCCAAGGCCACGCTCAAAAAGTACGCCAAGGCCTATGACAAGTCCGACGCCGCCAAGAGTGACGAGCGCACCGCCGCAAAGGAGCAGTTCGACAGCGAGAAGCCGACGGTCATCGCCATCATGAACGAGACCTTCTCGGACCTGTCCATCTACCAGAACATGCGCGCCGGCTACGAGGGCCCGCAGTACTTTAAGAACCTGTCCAACTGCCTCAGCCGCGGCAAGCTCTACGTGAGCGCCTACGGCGGCGGCACGGCCAATACCGAGTTTGAGTTTATGACCGGCAACTCCATGGCCAACCTGGGCGCAGGCGTGTACCCCTACACCATCTACAACATGGAGACGACCGGGAACCTGGCAGAGCAGTTCAAATCGCTCGGCTATTCCACCACGGCCATGCACCCCAACCACGCCACCAACTGGAACCGCGAGAACGTCTATAAGGACTTTGGCTTTGACCAGTTCCTGTCCATCAACGATTTCCAGGGCGCCGACACCCTGCGCGGCATGGTGACCGACCAGGCTACCTACGACAAGATTCTTGAGCTGCTCGACCAGAACGCCGATCCGCAGTTTATCTTCGACGTAACCATGCAGAACCACTCGGGCTACGACACGGGCCTGCTGCCGGCAGATAAGCAGATGCACCTCAATATCGACACGACCGATCTGGACGCCAAGACCGTCGAGGACGGCACGCTCTCCGATGTCGACGAGTATGTCTCGTGCATCGAGCAGTCCGACCAGGCGCTTCGCTACTTCCTCAACGCTCTGAGCAAACTTGACCGCAAGGTGGTCGTGGTGTTCTGGGGCGACCACCAGCCGTTCTTCCCGTCCAAGTTCAACGACAAGTGGTTTACCGACGAGGACGACGCCACCCACCAGGAGCGCTTGTGGCAGACCGACTACATCATCTGGGCCAACTACGACGTTGCCGGCTGCGACCAGACGAGCGAGGTCGACGACCTGTCCACCAACTACCTGTCTACCCAGCTCATGCAGCTGATCGGCGCACCGCTGACCGACTACCAGAAAGCGCACATGACGCTGCGCGAGTCGCTGCCCGCCATCAACTCCGTGGGCTACGAGGACGCCAGCCTGCGCTGGGCGCTCTCCTCCAACGTCACCGGTGACGACGCCGCCGCAGCAGCCGCCACCAAGGCGCGCGAGGATTACGCCAAGATGCAGTACTACGAGATGTTCCGCGACGGTAAGAACGTCTATACGGAGCACTTCCAGACCGAGGCCAACGAGACCGACCCCAACCTGGCACCGGGTACGACCAAGATCAAGTAGCGGCGCGTCTTAACTGGTTCGTCTGCCCGGCGGCGCGGAACGTAAGGTTCCCTGCTCGGACAGTCCTGCTCGCACGGAGAGCACATTAAGTGCTCTCCGGCTCGTGCGGAACTCGCGACGAACCTTACATTCCGCGCCGCCGGGCAGACGCCTCAGTGTTGAAGCGCGGCTTGTCATGAGGGCATCTACTGAACATATATAAGAAGATGGACCTAGCGCTTATCCCTCCGGGACAAAAGTAGCGCGGCTATAAAAGCGATGCTGGCAAGAGCTAGCAACACCAAAAGCAACGTGAGCGTGCTGTCGCCCGTTGCCACTAGACCAAGCAAGCCGGGCTTCTTGCTGCCAGCAGACTGCACGGGAATCTTCTCGCCATCGTCCTCGGCGGTAATCTCCCAGCGAATTGCCTTGTTTGCGTCGGCAAGCTCGTTGCCCACCGACGTCGGAACACTTAGCTGCAGGTTAAGCACCGTGCTGCCATCGCTCGTAAACGTTGCGACCTGCGTGGGATAGACAAACACGCTGCCCGGCGTTCCCGTCTGGAGCCAACCGGCAGACGCATCGCCCGCCGACGCTGTCAAGGTAATGGGCGACAGCAGGTGTGCCGTCTCGTGATCGACAACGGCCCGCACAAACACGCGCACCTGGGACTTTACGCCCGTGGCACGAACCTCAATCTGCTGCTCGCGCACATCGCCGGGCATTAGATCTTTAAAGGCTGGAAACAGATCGGGCTCCCCTGAGGAGCCCGTCGCCCCCGAGACCGTCAGCTGGCGCGCGTTACCGTCATAGGAAATCGCAGGAGTGTCGGCAAGCGCACGAGCAGGAACGGCGAGCGCGACCATGCAGAAAATGGCCGCGGACACGCAACGCAAGGAACGCGCAACGTCTTTGAAAATCGGTAAAGCCATGCTTACGCACCTCCGTGCGGCGGCACCAGCACGCCATCTTTGACCGTACAGTTCCATGCCTCGGTGACCGCATCGTCGGGCGTAGACTGAATCGCTTGGGTCGAGATGTCAACGACTAGGTTTTTACCATCTGCCTTCTTCTCGGACACGCTCTTGATGAGCACGCCCGTCTTGTCGAGCGGCGCAACAGGAGACGTCCAGTAGTAGAACCCGTCGGCCGAGCGAACCCAAGACGAGGCGCTGCCAGTAGTTGAAGCATCGGACACGTCGCCCCACACAATGGCGTAGTCGGTACCCTCGACCGGCTCATCCCACAGGCGTGCGCCATCCTGGTCCTGCCAGTAGATATCCACCGCAACGCGCAGGTATGCCGGAGCCGAGCCCTTGTTTGTAATCGTGACGTCGCTCTTCACGTTGCCATCGAGCTTCTCCTCCACCGAGGGCGCCACCGAACCAAAGCCGAACTCGTTGACCAGCACGCCCGTAACCGAAAGCCACGCAAAGGTACCGGCGGCGCCAGCCAACAGGAGAACGCCGACAAGGAGGGCGACGATCTGCTTGCGCTTAGTCATCCTAGTTCTCCCTCCTCACCGTGCCGTTTTTCCAAACATTCTTGGCACGCGAGCCTCCATCGACCCATTTGTCCTTCGCGCGCGTGTTGACGCACGTCACCACGGTGTCGCTCACACTTGAGGCAGACGAGATGATGAGCTCGGCAGATTTGCCGGGCGCCTTACCCGGCGTGCTCAGCTCACCCTGGTAGCGCCATGCCCAAGCCGTATCTTCCTCGACGGTATAGAAACCCGCCGGCGCGGCAAATTGCACACTGCCGACATACCAGGTCTCGCCGTTTTCCTGCTGCGTTTTATCGACCTTCACTTCGACCATGCGCGTCTCGGCAGGAGAATCCTTCGACGCCTTCCATGCCACCTTAAAGCGGAATGTCTGTCCCATGGCACTAGCATCGGTGGTCTTTTTTACAATTGTCAACGCGTGAGTCTGGGCGAAGTTGAACACGGCATTACCGGGGCCCTGTTCGCCTTCACCCGTCTTCTTGGACTCCAAACGGTTGGCCAGATTGAACGAGCCCTCACCCGAACCCAGGCTATAGAGCGAGACATATTTGTCGTTTACGGGCTCCTCCGTCATGGATGTACCAGGGCCGTAGCTCGCCTGCTTAACTGTGACAGTCAGCTGCGTTCCCATAAACGGCTCGGCAAAGCAGGCCTTAAACGGTGCCTTATCGGCATTGTCATCGACCGTATTGTCGACGGTGGGATCGAGCAGCCACTTAAGCTGAGCGGTCTCGTTAATGGGCTTGTCAGGGTCGGACGTGTCACTGGCGGTTACGCGGTACGTCACGGGATACAAGTCCATATCACCCTTGACCGGCTTATCCTTGTAGCCGTTCCAAGACTCGGCGGAATTGTCGGCCTTGACCCATCGCCACTCCAAGAACAGCTCTTTAACGCTGCCGTCAGCAGCCGCCCGCTCATCGAGCAGCGCGACGATCTTGGAATAGGCGTCCGGGTCGTACGCCACAGACTTGTGCTCCATCACGGGATTGCCGCCCTCGTCCAGCTTGGGAACATCGACCGTGTGGACGAAGCCGGGCTTGCCGTCCTGCGCGCGCTCGTCGCCCGAGTCGACCGTCGCCGTAAAGATGACCGCCCCGTCGACGCTGTGATAGCGCACCTTATACGGCGTGACCTTGTACACCGCGGTATACGTCGCGCCCTTAAAGGGTTCACTACCCTCGAGGGGATACTTATCGTCTTCGGTCATCAGAGTGTATTTACTATCGGATTCATAGTCACGCGACCAGCCGACAAAGTCGTACTTGGTGCCATCCCTGCCGACAACCTCAGCTGTAGCTCTTACTTCCAGCGAAATTTGATCGCCAGAGTCGGTGCGCGAAAGAAAACGCACGGAATCGGGGTTATCCAGATTGGCATCGATATTCGATTGGACAATTACCGCGCTGGCACGGTAGACCGGGTACAGCTCCATGGGGGCGTTAACCACAGTGTTTGTATTCACCATGGGGAGGCCGTCCGACCAAATGACATAACCGTTGCCGGATGCCGGTTTAGTTTCCGTCCAGCCTACGAAGGCATTGTATGCGTTCGTTGCAGCATCGATGTCGCCAACGTTATACGTCGGCAGTGGCATGCCATCCTTAAGGCTGCCGAGCGTATTGCCCTCCTGCGCGAGCTTGCCATCGATATCGGTGTCGTTCAGGTGATACACCACCGCAATGGGCGTGTAGTAGGCCACAAACGTATAGGGTTTACCCGGCTCCACGGTATAGGAATAGGTATTGCCGCCTTCGCCCGTCGGATCGAGCTTCTTTACCGTTCCGTCGGGAAGCTCGATCTCGAGCTTCTTAAGCTGATAGGCGCCACCAGTACCGTCGGCATACACCGTCGTCGTAATGTCGGGGCTCACCGTAGCCACCACGTCACCGTTCTGCTGAGGATCAAGTTTAGGCGTAATGTCGAATCGCGGAACATTGATGCCCGACGTTCCATCAAAGCCCTTGCGGTGCAGGTTGGTGGTGTAGTTAACGTTATATTTTACGTATACGGGATAGGCATCCTGCCACTGGGTAACCTTGGACGCGTCGGTCGCCAAGTATGGCGTCGCCTTCTCCGGATCGCTCGTCACATAGGGGTCGTTGGCGACATCATAGATATATTTCCAGACGGCAGAATCCTTCTTGACCTCGGCGGTCGAAATCCAGCCCAGGAACTTATAGCCCGGCACGGCCATGTCGGCATCGGTCGGGGAAGCTTCGAGGGTCAGGGGGCTCTCATACGATCCTTTCTCACCATCTTCTGGTTTTTCGGCCACTTTAACCGACTTATTAACATGCGGGTAGTAATACGTGAACGTCGGATCCGCCCCGTTCACCTTGGTCTGCAGCAAGTTACTCTCATAGCGCCGCGTGGCAGTCCTCACGACATTATCGCCCTTGTTGTAGAAATTAACGTCCGTGGTAATCATCGCGCGAACGTAGTACTTCTTATCTGTACGCACTATGCTCTCGATGGGATTTTTCACATATGTCCAATATTCACCATCGCGCTCAAGCGTCCAGAAATTCAAGCGATAGCGATCATTCACCAGTTTGGCCGTTACGTTCAGCGAAGCCGAAGTCCAAGTATCGCTTAGCGTTGCAGCGCCTGGAAAATCAGTATCGGCATAGAGGTTTTTTAGAGTATCGGCTCCCGTATCGTTTTTAACGTTGTGCGAGTACGCGTTAAGGGGACTCACGACAAGGGTTTCCTTCGTGAAGCGCGTGCCACACATTTCGTCATACCTTTCCTTTATACCGTGGTCAACATGCTCCGGACCCCAGTGGACGACGTTTTCACGCACGAAGGTACTACCGACGTTTTCCTCAAAGGGCGTTTGATAGCGATTCCAAACGGAACAAAGTAGCTTGCTGTCCGTAAACTCATGGTTGGTATAAGCCCGAACGTAATAATCCACTCGGTACTCAAAGCGGGCGATGTAGGTATGCGGCGCGGTTAAATCGACATCTGCGGGGAGCGTATAGCTGGGATCGCGGCTTACGCGCACCTCGAGCGGAGCATCCTCGGTTCCCTTGTTTTCGTACCAACCCAAGAAGCGATAGCCATCGGGCAGCTTGCCGCCATTGGACAGGGGCGTACCTTCCGTGTTGCACACCTGTACCGTGTAGACGCTGGTGCCGTCCTCGGTAGTCTGGACGTCGACATTGGTTTTGCCCACACCGTCGCGCAGAGTCTTATCGTCGGTTGTGTCCTGCTCATTGCCCTCGAACACCGTTATGATGTTCGACACGTAGTCGCTGTACACCGGGTAGAAGTCGGTAGGACGGACAACCGTGATCTCGCTACCCGCAGGATAAAAAGCTCCCTGATTTTTAAGCTCGGCTAACTGAGTCGAGGTGATGGCGGCATAGCCACCATTCATCCCCGCCTCGCTGCTAGGCTGCGTGGTCCAGCCGATAAATGTCGCGGTAGGCTTCAAGTTGCCGCGATCCGCGGGGGCAGCGGGCGTCAAACCCACGCCATAGCGGTACCAATCAGTTGACTTGCCGTGCGCAGCACCGGTTTTCCAGTCAAACGTCTCGCCCTTAACGTTATAGAACAGCACCTGTGCCTCGTACGAAGCGATAAACAGGTCATTGCCCTCAAAAGCCTTGGCCCCTTTCGCGTTATCGGCAGTATAGGTTGACGTTTCGTCGTGCAACTCGCTCTTCTGGACCTGCTTGCCAGCAGCCACAGCATCGGCATCGGTCTTGCCGTCAAACCAGCTGTTGTCTTGTCCAATTCGATTCACTTGCACATCGGGCTCGCGGAACCAGCCCATAAAACGGTAGCCGCCGTTCTCCTCGCTCAGCCCCTCAGGCTTTGCGGAGGTATCCTGCTTAAACGTTACCGACGTATCGCCCTGGGCCAAGCCCTGGGCCGTTCCCGCCAGCACGGCACTCACGGCAAAGGTATACGGATCCGAGGTCGCCTGATCAATACCGAGTTTGGTTGCCTCGATGGTCGCGATGCCTGCACCGGGAAAATCAATCGTCGCCTTAACGCTCTGGCCATGCACGGGAATATTCAGTTTGTAGTCCATCGCCCACTCATTGGGGTGTGAGTCATTCAGATACGCATCGTTAGCAGTCGAGCGCATGGTGCCGGCACAGAAGTCGTAATCATGCTGCTCCCACAGCTCACGTGTGACGTAGCGTTCGTCGTCCCAGGGACCGAATCCGGCACCGGATACCGTGCCATCACCCGCAAGGGCGTAAATCTTCTTCTTGGCTGCCGTACCCTGACTAAACCCGGATAGGCTGACACTGGGCTTGAAGTAGCAATCAGTGATAGTCGCATCACCCGCATTAGCGCGTGCAGCAATACCGCCCAGGTTCACGTCGTTTTGAATAATGGGGATCACGGCGATGGGGTTGTACTGGCGCGAGCTCAAATCGCCGGCGAAATGGCTGCGAGTGATTTCATTACCGCTCTTAGACAAGATGCGGCCTGCAAGACCGCCCGTCCAAGCGCGCGTTACGGAGACAACGCCCACGTAAGAAGCAGCATAGCTATAGCATTTCGCCGTTGAAAAGCAGTCAATGACTTTAGCGCCTTCTGCCATGCAGCCCACAAAACCCGAGGCGTACACGTTGTTGCCGCCCAGGGCGCCAATGGCCACATCGTATTTATTGGTAACGTCGGTCATGCCCTTCTCGGCAATCGAGCCATCCTTGTTGCGCGTAGGCGTCACGCGGCAATACTCGATGGTCGAGTTCTTAACGTAGCCGGCAAACGCCGCCATATACAGGCCCTCGCCACCGATTGCCTGTACGCCCGAAGTCGTGTTGTTAACGGCGCGGCCACCACGGACCTCGCAGTTGTAGAGGGTGCAACCATCGAGCTCGCCGGCAATCAGCCCCCCCTCAAAACCCGCATTGGTAATCACATTGAGCATGTTGTTGGCACACGTAACGTGCAGGGTGCTCTCCATAACCATAACGTTTTCGAAGTGGGTGCTGATCGCCCTGCCCACGATAATGCCGCCGCGGAAGTCAGCCCAAATGTTGGCATCCTTGACCAAGAAGTTCTTGATGGTGGCGCCATCGGTCTCGGCAAAAAAGCCCGTGTCGCGCTCGGGATCCAAGACCTTATTCTCGTAGTTCAGGCCCTTCACGGTATGGTTTTGACCGTCAAAGACGCCCTTAAAGGGATGTTCTTTGTTGCCAAAGGAGAGGTGCTTGACCGTATCCGCAACAATGGCGTTCATATCATCATCGTTAAGAACGATATCGTTATCGAGATAGACGCGCCACTGCGACGTGTCGCGCTGTCGCGACAGCGCGACACACGCCAGGAAGTCGTTCCTGTTTGTGATATGGAATTCGGTCTGATCCTCGGCATGCGCTGCCGCCGGCAGCGCTACAACGCAGCAAAGGGCGATTGTCGCCACGGCAATCAACCTGCTAAGCACACCTCGGTTTCTGTTCTTAATCTCCATGGGCTAGTTCGCCTCCGGCCAGCCCACGACGTCGAGCACGTCGAGGACGGTATCGTTTGCCTGCTGGTTTTTGGCCTGCACGGCCTGGACGTCGATATCGAGCCTGTATGAGCCGCCGCACGCGGCATCGTGGTAGTCGCCCACAAATCGCAGCGAGTCCATGAGGCTCTCCGTCATGGCACCGGAATCGAGCACGCCCCCGCATCCGGCCAATCCGCGGTAGTAGTACCACCCATCGCCGCCATCGATCCACGGGGACCCCTCGCCCGCGTTCACGTGAAAGGCGACGTTGCCCGAGGCGTCCGCACTCGAACCGTCGGGCGCCACCGACGTCATGCGCAGACGAGCGCGAACGTACTCAGGCTGCGCGCCGGCGTTCTCCACGCGCACAATGCGGCTGATGTCAGAGCCCCCGGCCTTGGTATCGGGATAGTCGCCGCGCTCGTCGGCCTCAAACGGAATCTCCTCGCCCTGCTCGTTTAGGGTGTATTCGCAGACTCGTACCTTCACGCTGCCAAACGATAGGACGTTGTTCGCCGGAACCATATCAACGGTAAAAGCCAGCGTGCCACACAGGCACGCCAGGGCCAACAGAGCCATCGCGGCAAGCGCCAAGGTGCGTTTCTGATTGTCGGAAAGATTGTTGAGCATTACGTTCGCCAATCGTCGATCAAAGGGGGATTGAAATCCCGGCCCGAATATAGGGGTGGGGGCGGGCCGGGATCTCAGTGGGGGGGGCGGGGTTACTGCTGCAACTTGGCAGCCCAGGCCTTGGCCTGAGCAACGGCGTTGTCCGCTGCGTTGGTGGCGCCATCAGCCTGATCAGCACCGAAAATAAAGGCGGAGACAGTAATCTCAGGCTTAACGCCCTCACCCGAGACAACGTCATCGCTCTTCATTGCACCGGGGATCATCACCTGGCTAAAGAGCTCGCCAGTGTAGACATCCTTAGCTGCTTTCTTGGCACCCAAGGCGACGGGACCGTTCTCGGCACCCTTGGCGTACATGAACAGACCGCTCACGTACTGTCCCTCGGTGCCGTTCGTCATCACCTGTTCAGCAGAAACCGGCTTCCAGTTCGCGTTGAGCGTAAAGTAAGGAGTGCTCGCAAGACCTGCATTATTCTTGACCACAGCGTTCTTTACATAGATGAACACAAAAGCGTCATCGGAACCGTTTTTAATACCAACGTTCGGGTTCTTGTCCATCGGAGAGCCCGGAATCATCTTGTGCTCCGTGCTGGGGTCCCACTTGGTCTCGAACAGATAGGCACCGCCACCAGCCTCCGTGCCAGGCTGCTCGGGGTCTACCGGATTAGGCTTCTTATCGGGAGCCTCGATTTTTCCAATCGTAAACACGTTGTGCAGGTCGGCAGTAGCCGTCAGCCATGCATAGGTGCCCACGCCGGCAGCCAGTACCAGCAGCAACAGGGCGGCAATGATGCCGTAGCGCTTTTTCTTCTTGTTTTCCATCGTTCTCTTCCTTTCGAGAATCGTTTTCCCCGGCAACGGCCCCTACCGCCGCCGACGCTTTTCCCTGCCGCTATGAACGCCGCTCCCTCGCATGCACGCGGGTATGCTTGCCCGCAGGCTCGTCGGGAACCATCCGATCGAGCATTATCGACGCCGCGATCAGCAGCGTCAGAACGGCCACCAAAACAAGCAAACCGGGCATCGTCGTGCAATATGCGTTGACGAAGCCCAGGTAAGGGACACAAAAAGAAACAGTGCCGATCACGCGCGAAAAAGGTGTCTGCTCGGCATCGTGCATGATGCTTCCATCTGCATTTTTGTTCGCGATTCCCTGCGTGCCGATCATCTGCGCGGCAGGGTCGATCTCGTACACCTGGTGCGTTACCACGGCGCCGTCCGATCGGTAAAAGGTTGCATTGTCGCCCACGGCGATATCCGCCGGCTCAACCTGGCGGACAAACACCATGGAGCCAACGGGAAGCTCGGGTTCCATAGAGCCCGAGAGCACAGCAAAAGACATGTATCCAAATGCACGAGGAACAAAAGAAACGACGGCAAGGGCCATGACGAGCACAAGCGCCAAGCTACTAAGAAGCGCAATAAATCGTTTGAGTCCGCGCGCCACCATAATAATTAATTCATCCCCATCGAGGCCTTAATTCGACCAATCCAAGGGTCAGCAAGTTTCAGAAGGAACCGCAAGGCGCTTGAATAGCGAGTCCGAAAAAGCCAATTTGGAATCTCTTCTCATTAAGAAAACATAGTGATGTCCTACAGTTTTATCAATATCTCATCGCTAAATGCTACTAATTTTGGCG